>WAQW01000017.1 GCA_015520045.1 Thermoplasmata archaeon
GGCCCCGGAAGTTTCTTCTGTTTTACATTTCCTCCATGAGTTCCGGAGAATACGATAAAAAGAGAGGCTGAAAGGATAACAACGGAGGCAATGATGGAGAAAATAACCCTTCTTCGGGAATGGGGATTTCCCTTCATAATTTTACATGCCATTATTATATATATCTCTGATCTGAGAGACTGTTGTAATATCCCGAGAAAAGTTCCTATATATACTCAGATTTGTTACATACGTGAACGATCCCTATGGATTGAAGCTAAACGTTTTGATCAGAAAAGATCATCATACAGAAGGAGAATGCTGATCAGGATGTGAGATGCCACATTCAATGAACATATCTGTTATGTATGTCAACGGAATGTGGAAGAATTAGATAGAACATTGAAAGAGAGAATATAAAAAGAGTGATCCGGGTGCACCGATCACTTTTACTGTAATGACATCTCTGGATGCTTTCTCTTGAATTTCACCACAGAACACACCTCTTCAGATCTCATTGAAAGGGAATTGAAGCTCCCCTCAAGGAGTGGCATGAAGGAGAGCTGTTGACGGTACCGGAACTGGATATTCCCAGTAATCTCAATGTTCCTGAAATGGCTCTACCGGACAGTTTCACCGCTCTTTTCACTGTACGGTGGA
The DNA here is from genome assembly GCA_015520045.1 of Thermoplasmata archaeon. GTDB lineage: Archaea > Thermoplasmatota > Thermoplasmata > Thermoplasmatales > Thermoplasmataceae > WAQW01. The sequence continues at coordinate 640 of WAQW01000017.1, forward strand.
TACCATAGAACAGTGATCTCATCTCTGTACCCTTTCCTGCAGGTATTCTCCAATCGTTTTTTAATCTCCAGGTTCTCTGTTGTAATTTCAGCAATCACTTCCCTGAGCTTCTGTATCTGGTATTCCTTTTCAGGAAGCTTTGAATCTATGTCTTTTTTCTTCTGCGTTTATCAAATATCTCTGATGCACTGTTTGTGAGCTGATCCTTCCAGTAGTAGAAACGTGCAGGCTTGATGTTGTATTTCCTGCAGAGATCCGATATGGATATGGTTCCGCTCATGCCCTCAAACGAGATTGTCAAATCTTTGTTGATTCCACTGGATTTGTGGAAACGATCATTAATCCCGCGAAAACTCCTAAGTGTGGTCTGATTGGAATCTCAAGATTTTCCCGCCCCAAATTTTGAAGATTCCGTCAACTAAAAGATGACAATTTCCCCTCAAGCGCAATCTTCAATTTCTCCTCTCATATATATGGGCATTTTTCTCTCATTTACTCAGATACGGAACAAAGTGGAACATGCTTAATTTCATGATTTGTCCAGAGACGTAAGAAACATTTCATTTTACTTCTGCCTGTGGAAATAACTTCAATTCCAAATTCACTTTTTAGATCAGCCAGCAAAAGCACACCGGAAGACCTTAATCAATCTCTGTTCTTCAAATCTATTGTGCTGTAAATTTGAGCCTGGTTTCTAAAATCGAGAAATTCTGAATAGGGTGATACGAGCTCGGGTTGCCCAGTGGACATAATGTTAAGTTCTGCCTTTCATATAAATCATATCCATAGAGTCTTTCTAATTTCCGCGCATAGATCCCTAAGAACTGCAACCATAAAGGATATCTTTCCTGGAACCTCTCTCTGATATGATTCGTATCATCCGTAGCAGTACTCAAAGATTATTTGAAAAGTATTTTACAGTATGTCAACACTACTAATTACATATACTAATGTTATTATACTTATTATCTGTTATGCATAGGATTCTCCAAAAAACAATTTAATTTTCTTCAAGGTGGAAAATAAAAATTATGCAATGATATCTAAATATTTCATGCTATGAAGAGCGTTACACTAGGGTGTAGATCTACATTCACGCACTACAATCAAACAACCAATTTCGTTATTTTTATCCTTCACATCAATATAAGGCAGTTTTCTAATATTTCGTAATTGTATGATGAAATACTTAATCACAGGGATTTTCGTTAGTTATATCAAATTAATAAGCGATATGAATAAAATTTCATACCATCCTTAGAAGAAAGAGAGAATTTGAACGCTGTATAACATACGTTATACGGCATTGCTAAAAGGATTAATTATAAAGGATCTCTTTGGTTTATCGTGTGTATATAAATAAAGCATGATCCCGTTACCTGTACATGGTTGAAGCACAGGTATTTCCAAAGGCCCTGGGAATTGAGAAACCATGGTTTGTTAGTGACGTGAAGCTTGATATCGCACTCAGGAGGGTAGATATATATCTGGAGCGCACATCGGAACTTTTACCCTGCCCCATGTGTGGCAAACCATGTCCGGATTATGATTCCTCTGAGAGGTAATGGCGTCATCTGTATTTCTTCCAGTATGAGGCACACATCCATGCCAAAATACCCAGAATCAATTGCCCTGATCATGGCGTCAAGACGGTTGAGATGACTTGGACCCGCAAGGGATCAGGGTTCACGAAGCTCTTTGAATTCCTCGCCATACATATGTACAAGGAGATGTCTGTATTGTCTGCTGCCAAAATACTAAGGATCACTGACGACTCACTCTGGAGGATCCTCAGGTATTGTGTGGACGAAGCCAGGAAGATCTGACCGTCTCATGAGAAGTTTTGAATCCGAGAAATATCTGGCACATCCTTACCGCCTTTCTGAGTGATGATAGAACTCTGGATTTCATGGTTTTCTTTTTTACAAGATCGGGAATGTGCTTTCCATAACGTTCATGTGGATCTGGCCTCAAATGAGTATGAGCAGTCATTGCAGATGTTTCCGTATCATCACATTATTTCCCTGAATGGTTCTTCTGTATGTACCATTCTTTGAAACATTTCTTGACAGGCATCCTCGCCAGATGAGATAGGAATAGTGGAGAAGAGGTGTACCATCAGCCATGAATCTTATGCCGGTATGCTGTTCATGAATTTTCAATGTTGATGAGGAGAATTCACCGGTGAAATCATCCAGAGTTGTTGTTATAACAA
>WAQW01000018.1 GCA_015520045.1 Thermoplasmata archaeon
AACATTCATCTCCTATCAGAAATCGTGTCAGCCTGAAAGAATAAATAAACAGGATGGCCAGGAAGGGAACTTTCATTGTTGCATTGTGCTGAAGAAAACGCTTTCGTGCAAATGTTCATTCACATTTATGATCCGGTTTTAGCTCAGATTGTGGAGGAGAAGATTTTTTAAAGTATCTGAACCTGTTTTTACCTCCTGTTTTATATAAACGCCATTTTAAGGTTGTGATCACAGATTCGCTCTTGCGATCGATAACAGACAGTAAAATATATGCCTATGGCTTAACTTCCGTTTATGTTCTGGCACACCTCCAGAAAAGGCTGTTTCTCCGGATCTTCTGCCCTATGGAATTTGTTTACTTTAGCCTTAGATCCTGCCATGCACGGATCAATGCTTTTATAAAAGTTTATGGAATAAAAATGTTTCAAAAGTGATCTTTATTTACTCAGCGTGAATCATATTTACAGGGTTAAATTTAAATGCTCGTGATATTTATACCTTTATCCTAGTGATCCTGATGATTGTGCTGGAGAACGTGACTAAATATTACTCAAAAAAAGATAAACCTGCGGTTGATAATGTTGATCTGACTGTGAATGACGGCGAAATACTGGGGCTCGTGGGGTTGAATGGTGCAGGTAAAACAACTGCCATCAGAATGGTAGCGGGTATAATTTCGCCCAGCCATGGTAGGATCACTGTAGATGGAGTGGATGTTGTTGAGGATAAGGCTTCAGCGTCACGTCTGACCGGCTGGGTACCGGAAACGCCAAATGTTGATCTGAACGCAAGGGCAATCTCCCTGATGAGGTACTTTGCCGGCTTTTACGGTTTTAAAGGTGACGAAACCAAAAGGATTATTGAGGAGAGACTCGGGAGCGTGGGTCTCACCGATTATGCAAAGCGAAAACTGAAGGTTTATTCTCAGGGAATGAAAAAAAGATTTTTGCTTGCGGAATCGCTGCTTGGAGATCCACAGAACATTCTTTTTGATGAGACTCTCAATGGTCTCGATCCTGAAGGTGTTAAGTTTGTTCGTGATATGATCGTTAAACTGAAGGATGATGGAAGGGCAATCCTCCTCTCTTCTCACATTCTCTCCGAGATCGAAAATATAGCTGATAGAGTTGCTGTGATCCACAGAGGAAAATTGATAAAGCTACTCTCACGTGAAGAGATGAAGAAGATAAGGAGTGAGTCATTGAAAATCATTGTTAGGAACCATGACAAAAACCTCCTCTCTCTACTTGAGGAATTTGGTGAGCCTGATATTTCTGGAAATGAACTGATCCTTAAGAAGTTGAAGATCCCATATGGGGAATATTCGCACATTGTTAAGGCCCTCGTGGAAGGGGGATACGAACTGGAGACATTCTGTCCCACTGGAGAGTCTCTTGAATCGTATTTCTTTTCTCTGGTCGGGGTGAAAAAATGAGACCTGTTTTGTATGAAATCAAAAGAAGCTTCACGAGCAAATTTGTCATTCTGATGCTGGTTGCCATTATAGGCTTATCCGCGCTCCTCTCTTACGAAAGCTCAGCCTCACTGACAGTCTCGAATGTTTCATCCTCAACGAAGGTGGCTGCTGGCTATTTTCTGCAGGGTGGTGAGCTTCATGTGGTCACCTATGCTTACTCCCCAACCGGGTCTGCCCTCAGCGGTGTTGATGTTTCTGTTTCGTATAACAGCCAATCAGAATCAGGTTTTTCAGATGCCCAAGGATTTGCTAATTTCACATTCGTCTATCAGAAATCATTTCGACTACAGATCGTGAATTACAACTACAGTTACAGTAGTTATGGAATGATGTTAGGTGGGGCGAGTGCCTTCTCAGTGAGTCCTGAAATATCATTTTCCGGTTTCGATGTATACCAGTTTTTGAGATCACCTGCCAATAGCAGCGACCTGGGTTTCCTTTTATTCTATGTGGGCACGAATGGAAGCCTCTCGCCCCCCATGAAAGTGTACGTTGCTAAGATATCAAAAAACTCGTTTCCCTTGAATAACACGATGGTTAAGGATAATGCGACTTACATCTATTCGGTATCCAGTTTTGTTGCTTATCCAATATTCCCCAAGCTGACCCAGAAAAACTACAACAAGACATTTGCAGCTGCCTTTGAGATCGGCAATTCCAGCTTCACCTTAAACTCTCCCATGTTCCTGGGAAGGCTTTCCACGTACCAGCCAATAACTCAGAGTGAGATACAGAGCATAGTACTGAGGGAGATTGGGTCTATTTTGAACATCTTCATACCCTTATTGGCCATATTTGCAGGATATCTGACATACGGGAGGGATAAAACTTCTGGAGTTCTGGAATCTGTTCTTAAGCGCCCCGTTACAAAAGGTGAACTTATCACCTCAAGATTTTTCGCAAATTCCGTTTCGCTTGTTTTTGCTGTTACTGTGTCCGTAGCCATTTCTGATATACTCATACATTATTACCTGCACTCCTACCTTACCTCATATTTTACACTCTATTTTATATGGACTTACGTTGTTGAGGGTGTGGCTTTTCTTGGTTTGTCATACCTGATAACACATCTGGTTAAATCGCCAGGTGCGCTTCTGGGATCTTCAATAACGATTTTTCTCGTCATGTCATTATTCTGGTCTATCATCTCCTTTACAATAATGCTGGCTGTCGGAATGGTTCCAGGCAACCCCTCTTATGCTACACTTTCCATAGTCTTTGATATCTTGAGCCCCTCTGGTTTCCAGAATCTGGTTGCCTTCTACTTCACCCATAGCCTGGGTTTATTCGGCACAACGGTCAACCCTTCCACCTACTGGGTCACAGGAAGCACACTCATCATCATAGGTGCGCTGTGGATGGCGGTGCCCTTATTCATAGCAGTCTACAGAGCTATAAGATACGATTAACCACAAAATGTTTTCTCTGCGAACAGAACATTCGTAAGCTCATTCCTGAAGGGTGATGAGCCTCTGGACAGAACACTATTATGGACACTGGTATCCCGGACATTAATAAAGCTCAGAGATATACTGGGCAATAACCTGCCGAGATATATCTGACTGCGTTTTTCCTTAAATGGGAAATGTTGATGCTTTTCTTTCGCTGGTTAACGGATCTTCGTGATCGCTCTTTTTGGTTTCTCATATCCGGGGAGTCTGGCAACAGGATCTCAACGCTCTCGCCATTTCGTAAGAGTCAAAGCCATTACTGCGTAAACAAGGGTTTCAACTATCAGAACTGGAATTGCTGGTAGGTAAAACGGGGTCACAAATCCAAATGCATTCTGCACTATGATGGATGCTGATGTGACAGGAGATATCATGAGGACATACAGTGCATAATTTGGAAGCAGATTGTATGGATAAAACGTGGGAGGAAGAACGGTCATTATAATGGAAAGAATTCCCGCAATCCCCCAGACATTCCGCACATGCTTTATCAAGCCTGATATGAGATACGAAATAGAAGACGTTGCAATGATTAACATCATCATCACGAGGATAAGAATAAAAGCCCTGAAGAGTGTGAAAATCGAAAGCAAAGAGCCAATAATGGAGTAGAGAATTATCCCGGGAATAGAAAAAATCAGATAGCTGAGCGAGAGACCGGCCACGTAATCGTACTGCGTGACCGTTGAAGCAACATACAGATCCTGTATCTTAAGTTCAAGCCTCAGAAATGCAGCGTCACCAGCACTGGAAAGTGCCACTGATGCCACAAGTGCAAGAAAACCACCTGCCACCGCCAATTTGATGAAGGTGGGATTCACCATTAGAAGTATTAAGAGAAGGGTGAGTGGGGATGTGAGTGAGTATATAACATAAGAGATCCCTCTCTTTATCGTCCTGAAACCGTAATACCAGGCAAGCAGAAGGATGAACCTAATATTCAAGTTGAACACCGTGCGAGAGAAATATATCGTCCAGAGTTATCGGTTTGACCTTACACCCAAGTCCTATGTATTCGTTTGCATCCTTTCTGTTCACGTATTTTATCACCCTATTTCCGATCCGGTAATCATAATCGTCGAGCTGGGGGCATTCCACCCTCACCTTTCCTCTGAATTTGGAAAGAAGATTTTCCACGGTCCCGTCCTCAATTATCCTTCCTTTCTCGAAGAGAATGACTCTGTCCGCGAGTTCCTGTGCCTCCTCCATATAGTGGGTGGTGAGAATAACCTCTCCAGATAGTTCGCCCAGGGACGACCACACCTCCATTCTGGAAACCGGATCGAGACCGGTGGTGGGCTCATCCAGGAAAACAATGTCGGCGTTCGATGCAATTGCCATGCAGACAAAGATCTTTCGCTTCATGCCACCTGAAAGTGTGTCCGCCGGTGAATTCTTGAAATCTCGCATGTTCATCGCATCCAGAACCCTGATGGTCTCAGCATGCGCCTCCTTTATGGATAATCCTCTTCCCACGAGATACAGCTTAACCTGCTCGAGTGGCGTCAGCACACTTATCGGGGAGGCCTCCTGTGGGATGCTCACAATGCGTTTTCTTATTCTTCTGGCATCCCTGAGTATGTCAAGACCATCGATGATAGCACTACCACTGGTTGGCTCGAGCTGAGTTGAGACTATTCGGGAAAAGGTCGTCTTCCCCGCCCCATTGCGACCTATAATCGCAGTTAATCTATCATTTATGGTTGTGGTTATACCGGAAAGCGCGGTGACACCTTTATCATATACTTTGGAAAGGGAAAAAGTTTCGATCATTGAAGCACCCGGCCCGACCAATTTAATAGCAAACTACTATTGATAATTTTGGTTTAGCTGCATATAACTTATGCGGTACACAGAATAATCCCCAAAATTCTTCATGAGGTAAAGCGGAGGTGTTTTGATATTCACGTGTTCTGATCCGTTTTTTTCCATCAGGGAAAGTGGAAGTATGAGATACCTTATGTTGTAGGTATCCAGGAGCTTCATAAGAGATGAATTGATATGCCCCGATATCAGATCAAGCGCAACCTCACGTTGAATGATCTGCTCCTTCCCAACAATAAAACCGGAGTAAAGTATAACAGGTAATCCATCTATTGATGAAATATAATTGCCAATCTCCGGTGCAAGGATGGTTCCATTCTGCATGTGGGATCCCGCCCACGTTATAAGATCGTGATCGTAGAGAAACATTCCCTCTGAATAATAATGGGATGCTGAACTCGAAATGGCAAACTGTGACGGAATGCCAACTGCAAAAAGAAGCACAACGATCAGAGCCACAATCTTCTTTGGTTTCAGGTTCCAGCGCATGTGGCGGGATCCCATAACTCCTTTCCACGAGATAATGTGGATATTCTTCAAAACTATAATCATGAGGAAGGTGTACAGATAGAGTGCTATCCGGGCGGCAATGACCGGATCCCTCACAATGATCAGAAGCATGAATGCTCCTACCACCATTGCAACGGTAAAGGCATCAATCGGTTCGAACTTATGCCTTCGCAGAGATACCATCAGCTCAAGGGCCGCAAGCACACTCACAGGAACGCCGAACGGTATGGCCAGCAGGGCACTGTAATCAGAGTTTACCGGGGAAAAGAAGCCAGCGCCTGCGCTCTGACCGATGGAGATTGCACTCACAACGAAAGATACGCGTGGAAGCCACCAGATGATGCCCGTAACGGTGGATACTATCAGTACGAAAGAGGACATAATGGCCTTATCCCTCCTCTTCTGAATCACGTTGAATATGAGGAAACCGGTTACGGATGCCTCAGCAATGAACCATGTCAGATCATGGGTTAGGGGGATCACCAGAGAGAGGAATGCGCCGTAAAGAAAATCATACCTGTTCCATTTCCCCTTATCGAGGTGAAAAAGCAGAAGAATCAGGAACAGGTAATCAACAATATATGCATATCCGCCCCAGGTCAGGGCATAAATATCAACTCCGAAGAAAACCGGTATCACAAATGAAAGGGCCCTGCTACCTTTCACTTCTGGGTTAACCGTTTTCCGGTAGATGAAGGCATTCTTCACCGATCCTGCCACAACGGCAAGAGCAAAAAGGGAATACAGATAAAAATATCCCTGAGATGGACCACCCGCGTGGAAGATGAGAGAAACATAATAAACGAAGAGGAAAAGCAAGGGGGGGTATATAAACCTGCTCCCCGGAAAGTAGAGGCTGTTTACTGTGGGAACCGATCCATTGTTTATGGCTATCTCCCTTACAAACGTTGCAAACTCTGCCGCATCAACATGGGGAGCAAACGCACCGTAGAAAATGACGACCCTGAAGAGGATGGAAATACCCAGCACAGCAGAAATCTCATAAATCCTCTGATGCTTCTTCATACCCACATCGAGACGAACAGATCGGCCATCTTATCGGTTATGACGCTCCAGTCATAAGAGCGTGAAAAACTGAGAGCGTTTGAGCTCAGATATCTCCACCGCTCTTCGTTGCTCCAAAGGTTTTCCAGTGTATCCATCAGATATGAGAGATCCTTCAGAATGATTCCATTATACCCTTCCTTTATGATTTCATTGGCGGCGAGGTTAAACCTGCTTGTCGTTGTCACCACCGGAAGACCAGCAGCCATGGCCTCGAGAGACGCTATGCTGAAACCTTCTCTGCTGCTGGGCATGACAAACACCCAGGCCCTCTTCATCCTCTCTATCAGTTCATCCCTGGGAAGGTGCCCGGTGATCTGAATATTTGGATCATTGCGTGAAATCTTCCTGAGATGAGAGATCTGGCTACCTGAGCCGACGATCTCCAGTTTGAACTTCTCCTGCCCACGAAAATATTTGATCAGCTTATCGAGCTGTTTGTGCGGCTCTATTCTCCCAACGTAGAAAACCGTTCCCCATTCTTTCTCCTCGCCTGAGCCGGCATACTCCGAAACATCAACGCCGTTCTCAATCACCGTAACATCCTCTTTACCGTAATAAGAATCAAGGAGAGAACGGATGGAGTTTGAAACTGCAATATTGTGGCTGTAGATGTCACTGATCTTCTTCTCCCACCTGCTGGCAAGTCTCCAAATACCGCCTCTACCATTGTAAAATTCTCTCAGAACCTCATGCCAGGTGAATATCTTTGATGCTCTCCGGGGTACCTGCTGTGCTCCTTTCACAGCATGAAGGAGCGGAAACTCATCGAAGCTGTAAATATCATAATCATCATATTTCTTCAGAGCCCTCTTCACGGCCGAGGTGAATTTTAAAACGCCCCTTATTTTTCTGGAGCCATTATCAAAGTAATCTCTCTCATCCATTCGTGTTATGTAATCTACATCCACACCATTAAGCTCGGAGCGCTCACCGAAATCATTTGTAATAACCTTGACTTCAAAACCCTTCCTATCAAGCCTTTTGATAGTTTCGTATGCCCTTCTCTCTGCTCCCCCCTCGTGAGGAAAGAACGCTTCATTGACAAACAGTATGCGAGGTAAATCCATCTGCTGTTTTCCTCTCTGTAATTTCCTTAGTACAAGGTAATGTTTCTGACCTAATATATTTTTATTTTTTGCCCAAAAATTGAGGCATGAATTTACCATATTGATCCGTGGACCTACAAAAACAGTTCTTAAACGTTTTGGAAATCATCCAATGAGGAGAAGTAAGGAAAAAATCACGCTGGTCAATCCACGTTCGTAATCCATGCTCATACAAGAATTCAAAAAATACAACCCGGCGATATCATCTAGCAGGGGATACCATAAGGCCTCTCTGAAGAATTACCTGTTCCGGTCGTTTTTAGTTCCAGGGAATGGTTGATCAGAAAGGAGAATGGTACGTTGCAAATTGGATGCTGCACATCAACAGGATCACGTTTCACAGTACATAAATATTATAACGTGATAATCTCAATATGGAGATAAGATTAGATGGTGAGATCCTCAATCTGAGATTTTCTTGTGCCCATTTCCTCCCAACACACACAAAATGCGAGAGAATTCACGGTCATGATTACGCAGTTTCCGTGGAGATCGAGGGAGCGAATGAAAAGGGCATGGTTGTTGATTTCCTTCTCGTGGAGAGACACATCCGTGAGATCATTGATGAGATCGATCACCACCTCCTCATTCCAAATCAAAGTGATGTACTCGAGTGGCACAAATCCGGAGAAAATCTCCTGATATCGTACAACGGCAGGTTGCTTTCAATACCTGAAGTGTACACATTCCACATCGATGCAGATTCCTCCTCCTCGGAGGATCTGTCTATCTTTCTTTTGAATTCCCTGTGGGAGAGATTGAAGGATGAAAAAAATGTAAAATCCCTGAAAGTCTGCCTGCATGAGGGTCCTGGGAGGGTAGCCTGTGCCGAAAAACAATAGGAAGGCAGTTATACTTCTCTCCGGAGGCGTTGATTCCTCCACCGCTCTCGCTCTCTCGCTGAAAAATGGTTATCAGGTCAATCCCATCTCCTTCGAGTATGGGCAGAGACATTCTCGGGAAAACGAAAGTTCCCGAAAAATCGCCGAGCACTTTGGCCTTAAACTCAAGGAGTTTTCCATTGACCTGCGCCAGATAGGAGGTAGCTCACTGACATCTGAGGCCGCTGTGGAGGATCATAGCCCAGAGGAGATTGGCAGCACCATACCGAACACATATGTACCATCCAGAAACATAATCTTTCTCTCAATAGCGGCATCTTACGCAGAAACGATCGGCGCCAGAACGATCATATATGGCGCAAACAGTGTGGACTATTCAGGCTATCCGGACTGCCGCCCCTCTTTCGTGAATTACATGGAGCGGGCTCTCCAGGAGGGTACGAAGATCGGAACCGAGGAGGGGATGAGCGTTGTGGCACCGCTGCAGTACCTCTCAAAAGGAGAAATAATAAGGATGGGGCTTAAACTTGGTGTTCCGTATGAACTGACCTGGTCGTGCTACCGTGGAGGCGAGAAGGCCTGTGGAAGATGTGATTCATGCATCCTGAGGCTGAAAGGCTTTATGGAGGCCGGGAGCCCAGATCCTATTGAATATGAAAGCCTACCGGAATTCTACCAGGCCTTTCTTAATAAGCTATAACAGCAGATAGGTAATCCAGTCTTTAAGGGTGTTGGATTCTTTGCAGCAAGAACTTATGGGCAGATTAATCATCTCCATGTGAAGAGAAGGTTGACCCATAATTCAGGTGAAAAAATTCTCCTTTCTAATCAGAGGTGTTACCTAACAAACTGCGTAACGCATTGCACCGTGAGAGAAAAGTAAAACCAAAAAATTTAAGCCGGCGATATTCCGCCAGCATCACACGAGGATAACAGATGATGAGCAATCCTCACTTATTGAGGAATTCATCGACCTTGGCGCAGCCACCTTTTACGGATTCGACCGTCTTTTTCCAGAGTTTAAGCTCTTCATCTTCAAAATCGACGTCGTATATGTTCTCCACGCCGCCGGGCCCTATTTTGACCGGCAGACCTATGAAGATCCCTTCGGCTCCGTAATGCTTCGCATGCTCTCCCGAAAGATAGGCTGCACATGGAATTATTCTTCTCTCTTCACGTATGATCGATTTCACCATTGCGGCGATGGATACACCGGGCGCATAATATGCAGAGCCTGTTTTAAGGTAGTTGACTATCTCGCCACCGCCAAATCTGGTACGCTTCACGATCTCATCGATCTTTTCCCTGCTGAGAAGCTTTGTTATTGGTATTCCCGCAACGTTAGAATACCTTATAAAAGGAACCATATCATCTCCATGGCCACCCAGAACGAATGCGTTGACATCCTTGGGCGAAACATCAAGCTCCAGTGAAAGGAATGTTCTGAATCTTGCGCTGTCCAGAGATCCACCCAGACCAAGAATTCTTGATGGATCAATACCCGTGATCTTGTGGAGAGCGTAAGCTATGACATCGGCCGGGTTGGTCACAACAACAAGAATGGAGTTGGGAGAGTATTTCTTTATGGAGGAACCCACCGATTTCATTATGTTTACATTTTTTTCCAGAAGGTCATCTCTGGACATACCTGGCTTCCTGGCAAGTCCAGCGGTTACAACTATCACATCTGAACCTTCAAGGTTCCTGTACGCCTCCGGATCAGAGGTTGTGAATCCCTTTATCCTGTTCGAAAAACCCCAGTGGGGAGCCCCCTCCTGAATATCGAGTGCCTTTCCCTCAGGTAGGCCGTCCACCACATCAAAAAGATAGATATCACCGAGTTCTTCTATTGCAAGAAACTGAGCAACGGATGAACCAACATTGCCCGCCCCTATCACCGATATTTTCCTTCTTGCCATAGAGAATGATTACAACAACGGTTAAAAATATTCCACAAAAAACTGTTTTCACTCTGGTACCGCTCAGAGAAATCTCATGCTCTCGTAAAACGGCGATCTGAGAGTATCCTAAATAACCGCTATTTCATATATTTGTATATAAATATAATGATTCCCTAAGATACCATTATATAATATCAAATACTTTTAAAAGGATGAGCTACCTGGTTGCCACCTCACGATGCCCCATCTCACATGAATCCCTGGAGAACAGAGGTTCGGTGAAGGAAAATGTGGGTGGTGTGGCGACTGCCCTGAAACGCATGCTCGGTGAAAATGGGGGCACGTGGGTTTGCTGGGGCAATGGTAAAGCCGATTCCCACTATCCAATCGAAAACGTCGGCAGGTACAAAGTTGTGAGGGTTTTTTTGTCCAGAGAGGAGAAGAACGGATTCTATGATCAGTTTTCAAATGAAACGCTTTGGCCACTCTTCCACTATTTCAGATCGAGAATCAAGTTTTCCAAATCCAGTTATTCATATTACCTGAAAGTCAATGAGAAATTTCGTGACAAGATTCTGGAGAATATATCGAATGATACGGACATATGGATTCACGATTATCAGCTTGCCCTGCTACCGAAACTGCTCAGGGAGGCAAGGATAAACAACCACATAACGTTCACATGGCATATTCCGTGGGTTTCGGAGGAGTTCTTCTCCATTCTCCCGGAAGCGAGGCAGATCATACAATCCATCACCAGCAGCGATCTTATAACCTTCCATACCCGTCTTTACAGAGATCATTTCCTGTCCTGCACGAAAAGGTTCCTGGGAAGAGAGACAGGCATAAAATCGAAGGTTCTCGCCGTGCCATTGGGAATAGATACATCTTATTATTCACCACGTAAAACGATCCCGACGAGCCTGGCCAACATAAAGAACAAGGACATAATCTTCTCAATTGATCGGCTGGACTATACCAAGGGACTTGTTAACAGGGTCATGGCCATAGATGCCTTACTGAAGAAGCACAGTATCCTCCGGGGAAAGTTTGTGTACATTATGGTGGTTAATCCAAGCAGAACCACGATATCAGAGTACAGGGCGATGAAAAGAGAGCTCGAGATGAATATCGGACGCGTGAACGGAAAATATGGGGATTTTTCCTGGATGCCCATCATATATATGTACAGATCAATATCAGACAATCTCCTGAAATCCCTCTACACCAGGGCAAAAATAGCATTTATTGCGCCTCTGATCGATGGTCTAAACCTCGTTAGCAAGGAATTCGTCTCGGTCAGCGAAGATGGAATTATCATTATATCAAAATTTGCTGGAGCCGCAGAGGAACTCAGTGGGGCTGTAAAGGTGAATCCGTACAGCATAGGTGATATGGCCGATGCGCTCTTCGTGGCACTCAATATGAAGGAGGATGAGATAAGAGGAAGGATGAATCAGATGAAGCACATTGTTACGAAGCACGATCTCAACTGGTGGCTCTCTACCATTCTCAGGACCATAAGGAAACAGAAGAGGAATGCGAATGCCTGGAACGTTAATGGAAGCGATTGAAACCTTTGCAGATCTTTCCACCCGTGATCCGTACATCTTTCTCGATTATGACGGAACCCTTGTGCCAATTGTGATGGATCCCGAGAAGGCTCTGCCAGATGAGCATCTCCTGGATCTCCTTACCAGGCTATCCAGGAGATATAAAATGTTCGTGGTGACCGGCAGATCGATGGCAGAGATAGGGAATTTCATAGGAAACGGTTTCAATGTGATAGCCCTGCATGGTGCGGTTTCCAGAATAAACGGGATCTACAGAGAACATATCCCTGATTTGAAAAGGTACGTGGAGATTTGCGATTCACTTTACGAAATGAGTGCAGATCTCAAAGAGAAGTTCAGAGGCCTGAGGATCTACAACAAAGGAGGAAACTTGCTGTTTCATCTCGGATTGGTCGACATACGCAACAGAGAAAGGCTGATTGATCAGATCCGTGAAATGGCATCGTCCACCGGGATGTCCCTCTACCTGGGAAAAATGATAGCTGAACTTAGGATACCGGGAATCAACAAGGGAACCACCATAAAAGAGGTTCGAGAATCACACACTGCACTGATTGCAGGTGATGACAACACTGACGAGGACGCTTTTGAGAAGAATCCTGATGCCATGACCATCAAGGTCGGTGGGGGAAAAACCAGAGCTCGCTTCGTTTTCAGCGATGTTCGAGAGATGCGGTCTTTTCTTGAACGGATCACTTCTCTTGGTGAATTATAGAATAAAGATCATCTCTTCTCTGATGTCTCAACGGAATCTCGCTCCTGTAATCATCCAACAAAGACCTGTTAAGATCGACCGTGATTATCCCCTCTCCGGATGAAAGCTTTCCAATGATATCACCAAAAGGGGAAAAGACCACACTGTTTCCGGTGAAAACCGGTCCACTCTGGCCAATACCTGCCACATACGCGCCCGTCTCGGTCGCCCTGGCCATGAGAAGGGATAGCCAGAGCTGGCGCTTATTCCTTCCGGAATACCATCCTGCCTGATATATTATCAGATCTGCGCCTTTCTCCTCACATATTCTCGATATCTCCGGGAATCTGAGATCGTAGCAGATAAGCCACGATACGTTGAAACCAGCGATTCTGTAAACTCCGGGAAGATGCTCGCCCTTTGAGTATATGGCACTCTCTCTGAAGCTGTAGGCGTCGAAGAGATGGAGCTTATCATACCTGTATATCACCTTTCCATGATCTAGAAGTATGCTGGCATTGTACCTCCCCTCTCCATATCTTATTGCAGCGTTCACGAGAAGTGGAATACCGAACTCCTCAGACGCACCGCTAAAGGCAGACACAAATCTGCCACCCATATCTTCAAACTTTTCCAGTGTTGTTGAAACATCATCATAGTCCGGGACCATCATCTGGTATTCGGGAAAGACCACCATATCAGGCTCCTTTCTGATTGCGTCTCTGAGAAAACGCATTGATCTCTCGATATTTCTCTCCACACTTTTTCCCGATCTCATCTGAATTCCTGATAACCTCACCTCCGGATCACCCCCAGCTGGCTGAGCTTTTCCGGCAGATACTCCGTTGTAACGAAATCAAGGCCGTACTTGGCAAGTGCCTGCTGCTCAGCCTTCTTTCCGGTTTTGAGCATTATCTCAATCTCACTCTTCCAGAAGTCTGTGTTGAATCTTGGATCCTTAAGCTCCGAGTTCAAAGCGTCCACGTCGTGTTCTGAGAGGCGATCTGTGGGAAGATCGTATGTCAGAATATCTGTGGCGGTTATTCCAACAAACTCAGCTGTGGGAACCGCGAGATACTGTGAGATGTGGGCAGTCTTTATAGCCCCATATGCAACGGATGCAAATATGCGAAAGGACCACGGATCTCCATCCGTAAAAACAATAACGGGCAAATTGAGCTCTGTGTTGAGTCTTTTCAGAAGGCGCCTCGTGCTTCTGGCAGGCTGCCCTTTTAGATGCACAAGAATCGCATTGAGTTCTTCATCAAATCCGTTTTCCACAAGCCTGTCAAACATACCCCCTGTTTCAATGGCCAGGACAAAATCGGCATCTCCTGAAACGATGCGAAGCTTGTCCTCTTCGACGCTGTAGGGTATCTGATATCCGGCATCTCCAACATCATCCTTGCAGTTGATCCTCTTGAAAATCCCTTTCCTGTTCCTCTCCTCTATGGTAAGGTTACCGATAACACTGGCACCGTTCTCCTCGGGGCGGAGCTTAAAATCCTCTCTCAGGAGATTGCTGACGACCTCAAGGTCCTCTGCTGTAAGATTTGACTCGCTCTGCGAATGGAATTTACCCAGGTTCCAGCCCTCGGATATGTAGTACATCTCTCTTAATGTGGAAGATTTCCCGCTCCTCATCATATCGAGAATGAACTCTATGACGTAGATTGTCTTTATTAGATATCCTGCCCCATCCGTCGAGGATGCTTTTCTGCTCACCATCTGTGAGCCGTATCTCCACACAAGGTTCTCCTCGTCCAGAACAATGTTGTTCTTCGTCCTGGATGGAAGGGATAGCTCAGGAACCTCTCCAGCCATCAGGTCACCATAGATCTTCTCTACGATCGATCGGAGCTTCATCTCAACATCTTTCTGCAGGATAACCACCTTCTTTTATGCGAAACAGTTCCAGGGTCAATGCAAAGTTAAAACATCGCACTATGAATCACCTACTTCCACTTCAA
This sequence comes from Thermoplasmata archaeon, assembly GCA_015520045.1. Lineage (GTDB taxonomy): Archaea > Thermoplasmatota > Thermoplasmata > Thermoplasmatales > Thermoplasmataceae > WAQW01. Next base: position 14,418 of record WAQW01000018.1, read on the forward strand.
TACCGGACACTTTCCAGTCTGCGGGGAGAGGTTCCGCGCCCAGAACATGAATGGGATCGATTCCCTTGAAGTAATAGATGGTTCCCGGATAGTTTCCTTTCACATCTGATACCTGAAAATCGATGTCGATCCTCCTGGAACTCTCCAGTTTTTCTATGTTGAATTCATCGGTGCCCTCAATGTTTCCAACCGGTGGAAAGGCAACAAGCCTGAAGCTCCTGATCTGTTTGGTGTAGTTGAAAACGTGACAGGTAACACTAACCCGATCACCACTCTTGCTGATATCTTCAGTGATAAACAGGACATTGGCTATCTTTGAGATCACGGGATCAATGTCCGGAACAGAACGACCAAGAAGAGATGCGGATTTTCTCGCTATTTCTGGTAACATCACACCCACGAGATTGAATTTTTCATACGCCTTCTTTCTCTTCAGACTCTTCTGGTGATACCTCTTGAGCTCCCGGCCAGCAGTTCTGAGAGCGGCCTTAATCTCCTCCAGAATTTTTGGAACTGGCGCCACAGCCTCCTTGGATTCGGATGTGTACGGAATCCTAACGCCATAAACGTGAACAAGAAGGATGAGGGGGCCATAGGGTGTTCCATTTCCACCTCTCTGCTCCAGACCGTATGGTCTCCAGTCGGTTTCCTGCACAGCACGGGTGATAGCACAGGCACCAGCCTGATACAGCAGGGGAACCTTGTTGGCATAGCGCACGATCCTGATCTGCTGATCCACGGGCAGATCACCACCATATACGAAACCCACCTCTACCGAAAATGGATTTGAATTGTACACAGAAGGTTTTCTCTCAACAGGCTTCGAATAGAAGGACGGTTTCAGATCTCCATAAACATTCATAAGTCCCTTGCGAATGAAGATTTCCCCGAAAGGGGACAGACACCGTAGGGGTGGAGGTGGTACATTTACTTTCCTCATTGCGTCCTTGATCCTGGATATTTCCTCGGTGGTGAGTTTTCCAGGCCGCTTCTCAATATCCACCCCGGCAAATGATAAAATCTCATCGGCTATACCGGGTGTGATCCTGCTGAAATCTCCCACGAGGAACTCGCGCACAGTTTTTCTTGAAGATTGCCCGGCGAGATGTTTAATCTCACCTATCTCAAGACCGACGGGATAAGGCTTCACCTCCTCAGCGGTTCGGGATATCATGTCAGCCACCCTCCTGAAAACCATTCTATTCCCATCCGGGTCATCGTACGTGAGTTCCATGTTGGGGTTAACCGCTGCAGTCTCCCGCATATACTCCACGACCGATTGCTTTCCAGTGTGATATCTGGCCCTGGCCGTTATTTTTATCTCTGTCCCGGACTTTTGATCCCAGATTACGGGCTCCTCCACCATCACATTGGGTGTGTTGCTCTTAACATTTATCCCGAGAACAAAACGAAAAGCCACGTCATCCCCGGCTCTCTTGGTGATGATCTCGGAGGGTTTTCCTGTCGTGGTCTGCCCATAGAGTACAGCCGCAGTTATGCCAATTCCCTGCTGCCCTCGAGACTGCTTGTATGCATGAAATCTCGAACCGTACAGAAGCTTGCCGAACACGTTGGGTATTTCTTTCCTTCCGATCCCGGGACCATTGTCCCTTATGGTGATCTCATAACGATCCTGATCCACCTTCGCTATCCTGATATAAATATCAGGAAGTATTCCATTCTCCTCACACGCATCGAGAGAGTTGTCAAGGGCTTCCTTTACAATCATGTAGAGGGCCTTCTGAGGAGAGTCAAAACCAAGAATGTGCCTGTTCTTCTCAAAAAACTCGGAGATGGATATCTCAACAGGTGATGAATGGGGTGATCTTCCCTTCTCAGACACACCTAACCATTGATGCGGAGTATATTTTTTTTCCTCTATTTCTCATCAAAAGTTACTATCCTGCAAGAGCCTCTCTTTGAAGTGCTTCTTGGAACTCTCTTTTCAAATGGGAAACTGCTGTGATCATTAACAAGTAAATATTAAAATGGAAAAACGTATGCTAGATTATAATGAAAATAAAAAGCGAGCCTTTTCCTGTTGAAATCAATATCACCGAACGTTCAAACCGGTGGCATGCAATATCTGAAGATGACGTCAATAATGCAGGTATATGCCACGCACGATTTTTTGAGTACGGGATTGCTTCTCAAAGAAGCGCATGGCGCTTTGACCATCTGAGGTGGTAATTATTTCCAATATTATCTTTCACCGCTGCGTTGAAAAGCACAGCGATTTCAAAAGCGAGGTACTGGCCGGCCTCAGCAGGGAGCAGAAGAGCATCCCTCCCAAGCTTCTGTATGATGATAATGGATCTCATCTCTTCACGGAGATCACATCTCTGGATGAATACTATCTGACAAGACTGGAGAGTGAGATTCTGGCAGAGAACAGAGAGGAGATCTCAGAGATTCTCAGAGACACAAACACCCTCGTGGAGTTTGGAGGAGGAGATCTCTCAAAGGCCAGAGGATTCATTGATATGATTCCTCAGCTTGAATGCTATGCCGTGGTGGATATAGCAGATGATTTCATGCTAAAGAATGCCAGAAAGCTTTCCAAAATCTATCCAGACCTTAAGATAATCGCTATCTGTTCGGACTTCTCAAAGAGATTCGATCTCATAGATCTCCCGAAAACTGGTAAGAGTGCATTCCTTTTCCTGGGCTCATCGATCGGTAATTTCGAACCCGCTCAGACCGTTGATTTCTTCAGGAACTGTTCCATGGCCATGAAAAATGGTGACCTTCTCATCCTTGGAGTTGATGCTCCAAAGGACGTGAAAATTCTGGAGAGAGCGTACAACGATTCCAGAGGTATCACCGCGAAATTCAACCTCAATTTGCTGAGAAGAATAAACAGAGAGATGGATGCGAATATTGATATCTCAAACTTCACACACAGGGCCATCTACAATCACAAGCTAAAAAGAATTGAGATGCATCTGGTTGTAAAAAAAGATGACACATACACCATCTCAGGGCGATCAATAAGGTTCAGATCAGGTGAGCATATCCATACGGAGAATTCCTACAAGTATGACATTGAAGATGTAAAAATGTATGCCGGTAGAGCCGGTCTCAGGGTTAACAGAGTTTTCCAAGATAAGAATGGCTTCTATTCCGTTTACATGATCGGCAAATAGAGATTGGAATCAGCCAAAGTAACCAAGATCCTCTCCTGATGGAGAGTATGGCTGGTTCTCCTCCTGAATGCGACCGGTTATCTCCTCAATCTGCTTACTCTTAATCTGCAATTCCTTAAGATCGAGGTCAAGATCGAGTATCTCCTTCAGAACGACCAGTATCTTTATCGCGCCCTTGGGATCTGCGAAGTAGCCAGAGGTTTCTCCCATGAGGCACACTCCATCAATGGAGAACATTTCCTTCGCAAGACCCAGCAGGAGGCCTGCAGAACCCACGATGCCACCGCCCGGCTCACCCTTGGGAAAGACAACTCCACTCTTCTTCAGTGATGGCACGAGATCCTTTCTGGTGACGGCACCCAGAACACGGGGATCCTCAACAATTCGTCCCGTGCTGTATCCACCCAGAGTGTAGATCATTGAAACATGTACATTCTTCAACATCGTGAGAATGTAATGGGATATTTCATACTGCCCCTCCTGGGTGGTGCTTTGCGAATCGCCCAGAAGAACCAGAAGATCAGGTTTGTCCCTGAACTTTTTGTAATAGACAGAATTTCTGACAAGATTGATCTCACCGTTTTCCTTTATGAGTACCTGTGGCGGAAAGAACTGAGAGAAGAGATCCCACATCTTCTTCATCTTCAGCTTCTCAACAAGGTACTCTGCAGCAATACGCCCAACATTTCCTATGCCTGGCAATCCACCAACGAGTACCGGGCTCTTAAGCCGCGGTTTTCTGACTTCATTCAGTATTATTTTTTCCAATCAGTTCACCCTTCTCTTTCAATCTGTATTTCTGAAACCGATCAACAGGAGAATATCTGGGTGGAATCGCCATAACTGTTTCCTCACCACAGATATCGCAGACGGATTTCATTGTGTAGATCCCACACCTTTTACATTTCCTTATCAAGGATTTCATTTACGTTCTCTTGAATTCAGCATGAACACCGACTTCCTTTGCCCTGCCGATGATCATATCAACCTTCAATTTCAGTATCTCCTCAGCACTCTTAAAGTCTTTGTCCACCACTGAAATTCGATACACCGGAGCGCCCTGATAGGTGACTCGAACATTCCTATCGCTGACATCTTCCACGCACGATTTGACCCTTAGAACCCCATCAGATTCAAGAGAGTATAGTTCAAGCTCACCGCCTATGGTCACCTCCGCGGGTGATATGTTTTCCCTTGCAACCTGGACGAATACCTCTTTCCACGGATCATTAACATCCGGGAGCCAGTTCTCAGATTCGACTGCGTCTTCAAATGCGCCGTACAGAGTTTCATAGTTATCCACGAGGGCATCGGCGAATTCTCTCCTGCAGTTTTCAACGGTTGTGTTCAACCTCGCAGCGACGATTTCAAGAAGCTTGTTTGCCTTCTGCTCGTTCTTCCACTCCGAGATCTTTTCCCTCTTCTGGTGCTGGTTTACCCTCTTCAGAGATAGTTCAACATACCTTCTGGAGGCATCAGTGCTTAGAACCTTACAAACAACATTCTGACCCTCCTTCAGATAGTTTCGTATGTTCTTCACCCAGCCTCTCGCCACCTCGGCGATGTGGATAAAACCGCGCACATTCTCGTACTCGACCAGTATTACCTTAGCGCCGAACCCTCGTACCTCTCGGGCGGACGCAATCACAAGATCCCCTGTCTCCGGAAGATCCCTCTTCATCTTACTTCCTCAACGGTTTCTGATATCGTGGAAAGTATCCCACCAGTGGGTTTGGCCAGAAGCGCCCCACAGATGAGACAGTGTACTTCCGAAGATATCCTGCTGTACGTTATCTGCTCGTTGCTGCAATCCGGGCACACTATCCGGACAAACCCGTTCTGATTCACCTTTATCTTCCTGAATGCTCTCTCAGCCATTCTCAAGCCTCCACCAATTCAAATTTTCTGGCTCTCTTGGTGGGCGGCGTGACCGCAAACTTACACACCTTGCACCTGAGCCTTATAGATATTCTCTTGGTCGGCTTCTCCCTGCCCTCAAAACGGGGTCTGGGAAAACCTCCGTAACCGGCGGTAACCCTTCTGAATCTCCTCTGGCCTGCTTTCAATTCACTGGGCTTCTTCTTTCTCACCCTTTCAACCTCATGATCCGTATGAGTACGACACTTTGGACAGTAAGCCCTGACCGTTTTAGGCATCTTCATATTTTATTCACCATATCCCGACCCATTCTATCAGGTCAACTGGACGTTTTGCTCTAACGACATAACAATGTTGGATATAAGCATTTAAGGTTTCTCTTGTTGAACCATAAAACTCACCATTGTAGAAAAAATATCATAGGAAAGGAAAGAATGATGTTCTCATTTAAAAAGGAAAATTAGAATGGGGACATTTAAATCGCACCTGCATGATTCAAATACAAATAAAGTTATATATATTCCTAAAATCCTGCAGAGCTATCATGTCAAAATATCAACAGGGATTTCAAAAGCCAATGGATATTCTTCGGAGGTCCATCAACAGCAACATACTGGTGGATGTTCGTGGAAACAGGCAGTACTCCGGCATTCTCGATGGATATGATATATACATGAATCTCGTGATCAGGAATGCCATGGAAACTATAAACGGAGAATCGCAGGGAACGCACAGTATCATGCTGGTGCGTGGGGACAACGTAGTGTTTGTATCTCCATCGGAGGAGGATTCCACATGAGCAACGGAACTGCTGCAATGGGAAAGATAAACAAAAAGAAGGTTCACATAAGATGTAGAAGATGTGGTCACCACTCATACCACATAAGAAAAAAGAGGTGTTCCCACTGTGGATTTCCGGCACCCAGAATTCGACACTATAACTGGGCAAAAGCCAAGTGAAGATTGTGCCGTCATAGGCATTACAGGGACTGTTCCAGTTTTTTCAAGTCTTGTACTGGGTTTGAAGAGCCTTCAACACAGAGGGCAGGAAAGCGCGGGAATATCCCTTTACAATGGTGGGAAGATAAAACTCATAAAGGGCCCCGGCCTTGTATCAGAGGTCTTTGGCCCCGAAACTGAGCTTCCTGAAGCTTTTGCGGACTCATCGGTAGGGATAGGCCATACCAGATACTCCACAAAAGGCTCGAAATCTTCTCAGAATGCTGGTCCTTTCGCACTCTCGGGTGCAGCTGGTTACTTCTCAGTCTCGCACAATGGAGAGATTACCAACGCAGAGGATCTGAGAAGGGATCTCAAAAGAAGAGGTGTTGCCTTTGTCACAAACAGCGACACGGAGGTTCTTCTGGCGGAGATAGCCAGGGACATCTCTCAGAGGGGGGTGGAAGATGGACTCCGTTATGCCATGTCAAGGCTGAAAGGGGCTTACTCGCTGGCACTCCTCATAAATGAAAGGCTTTTTGCTGTGAGGGATCCTCACGGATTCAGACCGCTCGTTATTGGAAAAACGAAGGAAAGCTTTATGGTTGCATCTGAATCATGCACCTTTGACGTGCTTGGTGGGGAGCTAATCCGAGATGTTCTTCCTGGCGAGGTTATTGAACTGACACCAAGAAGCTATCGGAGCCTGTTTCGCATCACAGGATCGATATCTCACTGTATGTTTGAATATGTCTACTTCGCGAGACCTGACAGCATAATAGATTCTGCAGAGGTCTTCAGAACGAGGATTGAGCTTGGCAGAATCCTTGCAAGAGAACATCCGGTAGATGCAGATGTTGTGATACCGGTACCTGATTCTGGAAGAGCACAGTCACTGGGATTTTCAGAGGAATCGGGCATAAAGTACAGTGAGGGATTGATCAAGAACAGGTACTCGGGAAGAACATTTATCATGCCAACCCAGGAGGGGAGGGTAAACGCCATAAGGCTAAAGCTAAACCCCATAAAATCCGCCATTGAGGGGAAGAGGGTTGTTCTGGTTGATGACAGCATAGTTCGTGGCAACACAATAAAGCGCATAGTCAGCATCCTGAGGAAGCAAGGAGCTAAGGAGGTGCACGTGAGAATAGGCTCTCCAATGATAGTGGCTCCATGCTATTATGGTGTCGACATGAAGACCAGAAAAGATTTTATCGCACGTGATCGTACTGCCAGGGAGATCTGCAAAGAAGTTGGTGCGGATTCGCTGGAATACCTCTCCATTGATGGTCTCATCAGGGGAATCGGGATGCCTTCTGAAAGACTTTGTAAGGCTTGCCTGACCGGTGTTTACCCGGAACCAATTCCAGAGATGGAGAAGGTCGTTCAGAGAGAACTCGAAACCTACTGACCCTTTAACCTGTTCATTTTTTTCTGTATGCCGGCCTTGATGCTTTTGGTATCAATCTTGTGGCCAGCAAGGTCCGCACGCACACAGATTGATACCTTACCGGCAATCATTCGGCTGGCTTTGCCTCTCTTATTCCGTGGGAGTGATGTGAGCCCCGGATATTTGAATAGAATGCCATGTTTGGGCGGCGGGGTCCGTGAGACCATATGCTTGAAAAGAGCCGTTTCAGCACCAAGAGTCTGGATCGTGGAAGAGGGCATAAATGCCAGCCTTTTAAGGCTCCCAGCTCTCTGAAGGAGTTCAGCGGCAAGGGGCTCCCCCGTGATGGCTGATGTGTTGGGAAGTACTTTCCTGGTTAACCTGACGATAAGGTCATCCAGATAAGACCTCAGATCGCACAAATTTTTTCCCTCGGAAAAGATGCGTTCAAGGGGCTCCCTGAATTCATTCACCTCCACCACCTTTCTGAAGAGGCCGCATGGATCTGAAGACGGCAATCCTTCCCTGAAAAAGAAAGATAGCCCGAGAACCTTCTCGAAGTAACTGTTTATCAGGCGATCTAGCTCAATTCTAAGTGACAAAAATTTCAGAAGCTTCTGGTCATCTGTGAACTCTTCTCTTATTCGTCTTCTTGCCATCTCTATGGCCGCGGTTCTGAGATCGGGGATGTTTTCTTTGCTGATCGGATCTTTTTCCAGCGGTGGCACCTCTCCCCTTCTTAGTTTTTCCAGGAGTGAAACGGGATCCTCCAGAAGTCCTCTGAACGGGTAAATCTCCTCTCCCACCTTTCTTCCGAACCAGAATATTTTCTCTCTGCCCTCCTTTTTCAGTTCTCTCACCACCGCCGATGGGTTCGATCAGGACCCTTTCAAGATCGACCACCTTTAACGAATCAATATCATCATATGATACAAGCATTTTTCCCGTGCCGATCACCTCATTATCTTCAGAAAGCAGGCAGACACGATCTCCGCGTTTTGGCCTTCCGATCACAGCCCTTATACCTCCTGGATAAAGATCGGAGCCGTGAGATATGTTCCGGAGAGACGATCTTTTAACGATGATCTTCGGAGTATCCCTGAAGAGAAAATCAACCGGAAGCAAAATCTTGTCGAGTTCACTTGTTACGCCCAGTTCCAGAAGCTTCAGAGCATCGGAGAAATCTTGCAGTGTTACCATGTGCTCCTCACGGAACGGCCCGGTGGCGATCCTTCGCAACTCAACCATGTGCGCCCCCGTTCCCACTGCATAACCCATATCCACACACAGCGTCCGTATGTACGTTCCAGAGTCACAAACTGTTCTCATAAGGGCCCTTTTGCCTGAAACTTCAAGAAGATCCAGAGTGTGAATCTTTCGAACGCGCAAACGCCGCGCCACTGCGGAACGCTCCGGGGGAATCTGATAGACATTTCCCCGAAACAGATTGATAACCTCCTGTATTGATTCGGTGGAAATGGAACTGTGGAATTCTATTACAAAAATGTACTCCTTGCTGCTCTCATGTACAATATCTATGAGCCTCGTGGCGCGACCGAGAGCCATCACAAGAACTCCCGTTGCATTGGGATCGAGAGTCCCCACGTGACCAACTCGCTGCTCACCCGTGAGCGAGCGAACCCAGTAATCTATCTGATGGCTCGTTGGGCCCCTGGGTTTATCTATAACAACAAAACCTTCCATCAGGCCATCATCTCATCCACGGCGGCCATTATCACCTTTGCAACAGAAGCAGCGCTAAGGGACGTTGAGTCTATCACAAGATCGTAAATTTCAAGGTTGTGTATGTCTATACCGTAGAACTCCCTGTAACGCCTGGACTCAGACTCCTCCCTCTGGAGTATCTTCAGGTTCGTTTCACTGGTAGCTTCTTTCTCCCTCGATGCCACCCTCCTCACTCGCTCGGCCCTATTTGCCTTTATGTAGATCTTTAATGCATCTACGCCGCTGTTGTGGGCAAGCCATCCCGCAAGGCGTGAATCCACCACAATACCGTCATTTTTTCTGATCAGGGAGAGAAGCTTGTCATCCTGTTCCCTATCGATCTCCGGATGCTTCTCAGCGTAGAGGTTGAAATGTTCAATATCCATTCCCATTTCAGATGCGATCTTTCTGAAGACCTCCCCCCCGGAGAGATACATATAATCAAGGCGAGATGCGATTAGACGAGCAACAGTTGACTTACCGCTTCCAATGGAACCGCTAACAGTTATCCTCATTCTTCCTCTTCATATTTCTTCAGTCTATAGGAAAAATCTATCCACTTTATGACCATCGTGGCGAGGTAACCGAAAACGAGACTTGCAATCATGTACAATGCTATCCACGAGGGAATGAACGAAATGAGGAACTTGGATTTAGCTATGTTTATACCGACCGCCCAGGGAACACTGATGAGCTTATACGGAATCTCATAGATGTAAACGTCAAGCCATATGAATATGAGCAGAGTGAACACCGTGAGTATCATAAGCGGCTTCATGGTGTTCATGGAAATCTGCTGGGATTCCATGGTAACCTCCATCTGCTTCTTTCTGAGCTTCTGGATTTTCTGGTGATCGTTGGCCCTGTATGCCTCTCTCAAAGCCTTTGAATAGGCGCGAGTGTGAAGCTGCATCTTACCCATCTTAACCCAGTCGGTGAAGAAGTACCTTGGCACCGACGTTATGATCCCTATCAGAATACCTGAGAGAACAAGAGTGAGAAGCGGATACACTCCATTAAAACCGATTACCGGGCCAAGAAAATCATTGGCCGCACCACCTATTGCAACGCGAAGGGAATTGTTTGATATCACAATTATCATGCCAAAACTGATTATGATGTATATGAACTGAAATCTGAGCATCTTCTTCTGAGCCTCGCTCATCGGAGGAGGCGGCGACCGATTACCTGGAGCTGGCAATTTTCAATCCTCCCACTATCCTATCTGCGGCAATCCCCGGATCTCCATCCGGATTTTCGATGAACGATACGGTTGCCCCAGAGTAGACAGAGTAAGCTATCGCATAGTACCTATTTACATTTTGGTGTTCCTGAATGGTTTCAACGGTGTCATCATCCCTCTTGCGGCTCGCATCCCCTTTTCTGCGTTTTAGTATGGATACAGGATCCGCCTCGATCAGATAGTAAGCTGAAATCTTCAATTCTCTGAGAACCCATTCTGGAAGACCGGGGAGATAACCGTCCGGTGACCTGATACTCATATGGGTATCGATTATAACATTGTGCATCTTCCCGATCACCACAGATGCTTCCTTCTGTATCTCAATCTGCCTGGCAACAGGAAGCTTCCTGAGCTGATCGCGATCCCCAATTCCCAGATTTTTTCTGGCTATGTCAAGCATCTGCGTACCGAAATTGACCACCTTCACACCGTACCTCTCCTCTATGATCTGAAGCACGGTCGTCTTGCCGACACCAGCTACACCTGCAACAACAACACGCGTCATAGTGTCACCGACCCCGAGAAGAACTGTCTGATAACAGGATGCATTTCCATTAGCTGTTCCTTACCCATGGCCTCATAGAACTGGATCACAATTCCAACCGCCAGCAAGAGACCGGTTCCGCTTGTGTTTCCCACAGTTCCAATGAGATCAGCGCCTGCTGCAAGCAAACCGACAGCAGCACCACTGAATATGGTTATGGCTGGTATGTACTTCTTAAGAACCCTCTCCATTATCCTGGGATCCCGCCGGAATCCGGGAATCTGCATCCCACTGCTCTGGATCTGCCTGGCAACAGCAGCTGGCCCCATGTTGGTGGTCTCGATCCAGAACTTAGCGAATATTATACTGGCAACCACCATGAACGTCAGGAAAGCGATCACATGGACCGCTTCCTGCAGCGGAGAGTGCCCAAAAAGCACATACTTAAAGGCCGATGGATTTGTGATGGGAAATACCCAGTCCTGAATACCTCTTGGAGTGGATAGATAATAGACGAGCCCGCCTGTTGGAGTGGTGGAAGAGATCAGATTCCCGTACTTGGCAAACTGTGCTGGGGTGGGGTACGATCCCAGAAGAGCATTGTGGCCAAGAAGGGGAACATGGCTGAGAACCGGGGAGCTCCAGAAGAGAAGTGTCCACATGGATATGTTTGCAAGTAGTGCGGTGGCAAGTATAACCGGAATGTTAGAGGCATAGAAGAGCTGGATTGGATACCGTCCCCTGGCACCCCTGACACGTTCATGGCTTATTGGAAGTTCAATCTTGCTGCTCTGGAAGTAGGCCACCAGCAGGAATATCAGTATCGTACCTATCAGGGCAATGATCGGATTCGGATTGGCGAAGAGTAAACGCTCAATTCCAACCCGGTTGAGGAATGACGACGGAGCTGTTGCCATGTACAGTATCTTTGGGATGGTACCGACCGGAGGATTGTTGAATGAAAGGGGAAGAGACATTGTCTGGGGAACCCAGTTGAATGCTCCGGTGAAGAGCTGCTGAGAAACACCAGCAGCGATAAACAGCGAAACACCGGATCCGATACCGTACTTCGATACCAGCTCATCGAATAGAAAGACCAGATAGGATCCGAGAAACAGCTGAAGTATTATAACAGATTCCGCAAGGAAAAATCCATAACCAGGAGCTAGATGGTTCAAACCACCCACAAAACCGGCATCAGGAACGAGATAACCAAATGCCTGTGGAATGGCCTCAACGAAGATCATAAGAATTATAAGGAGCTTCTGCACACCCTGATACACAGCCTTATCTTCAGAGTTTTCCAGATCGAGGCTGAATATCTTTGCACCTGCAAAGAGCTGCATCACTATGCTCGCAGTAACAATCGGACCTATGCCCAGATCCATCAGCGAGCCCTGAGCACCCGCAAATATCGCCCTGAACGACTGGAAAACATCGATGCTCTTCGTGGTGTTGAGACCGTAAACATAAACATTGGTGAGAACGAAGTAGAGAACCACCACCAACCCTGTCCATAGGAGCTTGTACTTGAACTCCACGTGGCCCGTTGGTTTCTTCACTGCCGGCAAATAAGATGTTAACTTTTCAAGACCGTAGAGCTTGCTCTTCTTAGGCCCCTTGTAGCTTACCACCAGATAAAGAATGCCAAATAGCGGAAACAGCAGAATTGCAGCGATGATCTCAAATCCGAGGCCGTAGTGTCCGAAATAGTGGAAAGAAAACAGGAAGATAAAGTATACAATGGCCACTGGAATAGCTGTTCTGGGATTTCTTTCAACCTCAGTCATCAGTCTCTACCGTCGAGCCTGCAGCGGAGAGTTTCCTTATAGCTTTTTCGGTTGCGACGGGGATCTTAATGGTATATCTTCCATTTATCTCCCCGGATCCCAGAAGTTTCGTATAGCCAGCCCTCTTCAGATCAACCACCGTTGTGTCTCCATCAGTCACAAATCCCCTTTCCCTGAGATCTGAAAGCAGAACGGTGAGCTCGCGAAGTGATATGGATTTATGATTAGAAGGGTTGGGGGAAACAAACCCGTGCTTGCCCATGTGATGGGGATCGTTCTTCACGAACCATATCCATTTATGCTTCCCAACACCGGCATTTCCTTTTCCTCCCTTTTTACCTTTGCCACGGCCGGCCTTCATTCCTCTTCCGTAATGAGTTCCCCTATATTTCTTAGTTCTCTCTCTCACCATTAAGATCAACTCCCGGTTTGAGCATCTTCAGGATCAGCGTGTTTATGGATTCTCCACGATATCCGGAAGATCCTCCCTGACCGTAGGGTTTGCGTATACTCTCGTAACCTCCCCTAGGAGGGTGAAGCCTGAACACGGGTACGAAGGAATCTTTCAGCTTTGAGAGTTCAATCTCACCCTTCAGCAGGGCATCTGCAAGCTCTCTGAAGGAGGTTTTTCCAGTGTATTCCGCAATCTCCTTCTCGGTGGGTCTGTGGTGGCCCTTCATTAATAACCTATGCCTGAGAAGCGCTTCCAGTGTGGATGGATCAATCTCTCCCCATGTGATGTAGTCCTTGGCCTTTTCCAGCATACCCTTTACCTCTCGGTCATCCCTCAGCAGAACGAGATGATTTATCCTCGTAAGCCTGAGAAGCTTGGCTGTCTTTTCGATATCGTTTCGTACGCCTGTCCTGCCCCTAATCCTGATTGCCGCCAACATCTCCAACACTTCCTAGATATATGGGTGTACTGAGTTTCATCTGATCGTTTACCTTCATTTTCGACGCCGAGACCAGAGCCTGAAAACAGGCCAGAGCATAGTTTACCGTTGTTTTGGTGTGGCCAGATGTAACACCCCAGGCATCCTCTATGCCTGCCAGCCTGAGGATGACCTTGGCTATATCGCCAACCGCTCTGCCAACACCTCGCGGTGCAGGTTTTATGGTAACCTTAACGGATCCTGATTTCCCTCGAACGAGAAATGGTACCGTGTGGGGTCTACCACAACCACATTCCCATGAACCACAACCTCGCCGTATCTCCACGATGTTCACCTTTGCATTGTTAATGGCCTTTCTTATGGCAGGTGCAGCCTCTTTTGCCCGGCCTCTGCCGACGCCCACAAAACCATTCTCGTTTCCAACCGCAACCGTGATGGAGAAATTCATCCTTCTTCCTGAATCCGTCATCCTTTGAGCTCGTTCCACGTACAGTATCTCATCCTTGAGATCTGGCAGAAGTATATCAACAATCTGGTACTCCTTCAGGGGGAGCTTCGTGGCAAGTGCCTCAGACATTGTTGTTATCTTCCCATCAAGGACCATCCTTCCAAGTTCCGTCTTCGGAGTCCAAGTTTCTTCAGGCATTAGAGTACCTCCAGCTTTTTGATAAACTCATCAAAATTGTTTGAGAGATCTTTTTTCAAGTGTTTACCCCTTATTCTGTCATCCGATGGCAGTATCTCCTCACTGTGGGGAATTTCAACGCCTGAATCAGAGAATCCCTTCAAAGCAGCAGCGATCCTCCCACCTGGAATGACCTCACGCCTTCCGGCATCCAGGATCGCTCTTTTCACACCCAGTGACATGGCTTTCTTTCCGGCTGCATACCCCACCATGTAAGAAATCGATGTGTTGTTGCCCTTGAGCGGCACATCAAACTTTGAAAGTGAGCGATCCGTCACGGTGACAAGGATCCTGTCACCGGTCGGATCGTACCTAACAACCTGGGCAATGACACCCTTTCGGGTGATACGCACGACAAGACGCGGGATACCAGACTTGAGGAGTCTGTATCTCTTTCGGTAATCTGTGATACCAAGCCTCTTTCTCTTCAGAATAGACGACATCAGTTGGATTCACCTCTTGTTGATAGGGTTTTAAGATGAGATCTTAGCTGGGCCCGTGAACGTATTGTTCCGCCTTTTATGAACCGATATGCGGTTCTGTAAGTCTTTGCATCTATCTCGCCTTTCTCACGGAGTTCCCTCAACTCCTGCCTCAACGGCCTGATCACCATGATCCAGCGCCTCTTTCGGGGAAGCCTCGCATATTTGGTGCCTTTCAGAGAACCGGGGCCACGTCTCCTGTTCTTGGAAAGCTGTCTTATCCTTTTCTTGAGGCGGAAATTCGAGTTGCCCTTCTTGGGCTTAACCTGAATAACGTGCCTGTTAATAAGGGACTGCACATCGGAACGGGTTGCGGCATCTGCAATCTCCTCCAGGCTATTGCTATCTATCCATATTCTCGATTCTCCAACTTTGAGCCTCTGCGAAGCAATGCGTCTAACGGTCGATACTTTCATCTGGTCACCCGCCTGTTGAGAATTCTCACACCAATCTCGAGAGCTCTCTCTTCTATCAGTTTTCTTTTCCTCCTTCCAACGGAGGATGCAATTCTACCAGCATCCCGTGAAGGGTCAAGAGCCTCAAGCTCCCTGACATTATGAATGAGCACATCCCTGAAACCGGATGGGTGAAGGCCTCTCACCTTTTTCGGACCACGATAGCCAGCGTCAACCACGGGAGGCCTTCTGGCCAGATGTTCTCTCATTTTGGAGTGCTTACCTCTGGGCTTTCTCCACTCCTCACCAAATTTCTTGTATCTGAACCACTCCTGCCTTCGAAACTCGACCCTGGTTCTGGCCATTCTGTTCTTTATTTTCAGCAACCTCTTCTCTTCCTGGCTGAGGGAAGGTTTTGGATCACTCATTCAGTTTACCCCCGATTATGAAGACACCGTCCTGAAAAACCCTGGGATCAAACCCCTTAATCTTGGTTGCCCGTTCAATATTTGCAGCCGTATCTCCCAGCTGCTGTTTGTCAACACCCTCGATGATGACTCTATCACCCTTGACAGTGACCTTAGAGTTACCAACGATCTTCGCTCTTCGCGATGATCTCTCACCGAGGAAATTCTCTATGACGACCTCATTTCCCCTTACCATAACTCTCATGGGGTAGTGAGAGTAATCGATCTTCATTTCGTAGGTGTATCCATGAGTAACACCTTCAATCGATTTGCGGATGAGGGATTCCCACGTGCTGACGATCGCCAGTGTCTTCCTGTTTTCCTTGCTGGACTGAATCTTCACGGTTCTGCCATCCAGCTGTATCCGAACATAGTTGTAGATGTATTTCCTGATGATGCTTCCTTTTGGGCCATCGATTGTCAGATTGGCCCCTTCTAACTTCACATCGACACCCTCAGGAAATTCAACTGAAGCTTTTTCTTTCCAGTTTATCATATTGCACCTCAATACACATAAGCAAGCAACTTTCCGCCAACACCACTTTGACGAGCCTCGCGGTGACTCATCACGCCATTCGTCGTCGTGAGTATAAGGATTCCGAAATCCTGTGCGGGAAGGAACCTCGATTCGAATGAGTTCAGTTCTGTTTTACGCACAGAGAGGCGTGGTTTGATAACACCACAGTTGTTTATTGTGTCATTGATCTCTATGCTGAACTTCCCTCCCCTGTTGTCCTCAATGACCTCAAAGCTCTTTATATAGTTATAATCCTGCATCACTTTCAGCACTCTCCCGATCAACCTGGCAGCAGGCCTCACCTCGATGTGCCTTATTCCTATTCGCGACGCATTCTTGATATTGTTTATAACATCATTTAGAGGATCGTGCTTCACCTTTCTCACCTCAACTGTATTTCCTAAAGCCCAGCTCAGGAGCTACTTCCCTAAAACACTGTCTGCACAATCTTATCCCGTACCGTCTGATCAGACCTCTCTTCCTTCCACAGCGCTGGCATCCATCCTTGCGGCCGAAATCCTTTTTGGGTGCTAATTTAACCTGAGCCATTATTTAACCAACTCCACATTGAACTTATCGCGTAGGAATTCCACAGCTTCCTCCTTTTTGATCAGGAGACTGCTGGGTAACCTGTGGCGACCAATCTTCCTCTTGCTAACCCTGAAACCGCCTCTTCGTTTCAGTATAACCGCAACGTCCATACCGAAGATTCCAATATCCGGGTCGTATTTCATCCCTTCAAAATTCGTGTAGTCCGAGATTCCAAAATAGGCATTTCCCTGCATGTCGAAAGAGTATTCGGATATCTTGTAGTCTCTGGCGTAAAGAGCCCTCTTCAGGAATTCCTCGGCCCTCTTCTTTCTGAGGGTCACCTTAACTCCGATAGTGAGACCTTTTCTGATGTTGAAATCACGAATTGTCTTCTCGGATGTTGTCTGGACCGGTTTCTGCGATGTGAGAAGCTCTATAACTTTGCTGGCCCTCAGAAGCCTGTCGCCGGCCTGACCGACTCCTATGTTGAGAACAACCTTATCTATGACCAGTTCCCTCATAGCATTCATGGCCAGAGCACCTCCGGTATACTGTAGTAATCTTCACCGTATCCTATTGTGAAGACGTAATCAGAGAGGGTTGAGAAACCTTCATCGAATGATATCATGTTCGCCTTCGAGGAACTTTTTACCGTTATGTCCTTTATGGTAGCGATCTGGCCAACATGTGAACCACCAGTGAGGTACACCTTAGATCCAACCTTCATAGGATATACAGATAGTATTCCACGTCTGGTGAGATCAAATTTCACGACGTCACCCGTCTTGATATTCTCCTGACCCCCGTAAATTATATTCGTTCCATCGTGGAAAGATATCTGGGTTCTTCCGCCCTTAATCGTGTGTTTATTTTTCACCTTGAGCAGTTTAATTGATGCATTGCTCTCATTCTCTCGAGCTATTGCAAGAAATCCTCCCTTTGAATAGAGCACCCGGTAATTCTCCCCAATCGGGGCAATTGATATCACATCCATAAAGCCAATTGAGAATCTCCTCTCCTTGACAACCCTTCCATCGACCTTGACCAGCCCCTTGGTCAGAATTCTTGTGATCTCTCGTTCCTTGTCACCGAGGTGAAGATAATCCCTCAACACGGTAAGAAGGGAGACTGAGCTTTCAGTGGGATATTTCCCGGGAGAAACGCTGGGACCCCAGAAAAATCTCTTCCGCGGGATCTTAACCGACCTTGGAAGGTCCAACCTCTTAGTTTTCAGTATCATGATCGTTATCCTCCTTTACATTTTCAGCCTCTTCGCCTGAGTCTTGCGCCATATCCTCGGTTGAATCTTCATCCTCATCCACCGGGATAACTTCTTCGGCTTCTTCATTTTCTCCTGAAGATGTGCCTTCTTCAACCTCCTCTTCCTCGGCCCTCTTGGATTCTTCTTCCTGCTCCCTGCGGTCCTCCTCTATCTGTTCTTCTATCGCGATCTTCTTCTTGGCCGCAAGGTTCTTTAGCTGCTCAATTCTATCTTTTCGGGAGAGATCGAATCTCTGTATACGCAGTTTCTCAGGCCTCAACCAGGTTTCAACGGCCTTACCATCTGCCTTTGTGGCAGTTATACCTTCCACTGAAACCAACGAGTATCTGTGATCTACCTCGACAACCTTTCCACCCTCTCCCTTGAGAGCTCCAGATTTCACCGTTACGATATCACCCTTTACAACGGGGAAGGATCTCAATCCGTACTTTTTCCTCAGATCCTTACTGAGTGCCACCTTGACCCTGTTTTTAATCATATCTGATACCTCACACAATTGTTGATGCTATGGATGCTATTCTGGGCCATCTCTCAGCGGCCTCCCTGGCGACGGGCCCCTTGATCTCAGAGCCCCTTATCTCACCTTCAGGTGTTACAATGACAGCAGCGTTGTCCTCAAACTGGACCATTAATCCATCAGATCTTCTGAAGGGGCGCCTCTGGCGTATAACGACCGCATACACCACCTTTCTCTTCATCTCGGGTGAACCGCTCTTAACACTTGCAATGAACATATCACCTACACCTGCAGCTGGAATCCGCCTCGCAACACCGTGATAGGCCTTCACACCTATGAGTGAGACTATCTTTGCACCTGTGTTGTCAGCACATGGTATGGTTGCTCCCAGAGGGAGACCTCTCTGCTGCCTTCCACTTATACCCTTCATCTTACCACCTTCTCAACCACTATGAAGGAGACTGTCTTGGCAAGTTTTCTGGACTCCGCTATCTTGACCTCATCGCCAACCCTGATATCGATACACTCTGGAACATGCGCGTGGTATTTTCTGAACCTTGTGATGTACCTTTCGTACTTCTTGTTGAATCGCCTGATGGTGCGCACTATTGTTGCAGTCCTTATCATGTTCGTCGAGACAACCTTTCCTGTGAGAACCTGTCCCCTAACGGTGACGTGGCCGTGAAATGGGCACTTTTTATCGTTGCAGGTTCTTGACGGTTGCGCTACGGCTATTCCTATGTTGCTCTTCATTTAACCATTCTCCTCAGATTTTTCAGTATACGACGGTATTGCTTCAACCTCTCCTCTGGTCTGAATCTTATGGCATCGCCATATATATCCACGGTTGAACCTGGAAATGCCACCCTGAATATCCTACCTTGCTTCGGGATCACCCTGAGGCCTTTTTCATCTCTCAGATGAATTGTGTTCTTCGTCTCATCGACAATCAGTCCACTCAGGCCAAGATCGCACCTATTTGTGCTAGATATGACAGCAGCGCGATTGCCCACGAAATCATAAAAATAAAGATCCTGAAGCTTCATACGACCTCTACCTTGAATCCCATGTCCTCAAGTTCTTTTTTCACTTTTTCCCTGTGATCCCCCTGCAGTTCGATTATCCGCCTGTCCTTGACCGTTCCACCGGCCGCAACTTTCTTTTTAAGCATCTTTGCAATCTCAAGAACATTTTCTGATTTCGGATCGATGCCTTCAACTATAGTCACGTGTTTGCCGTATCTTCTCCTGTCCACACTTATACGCACAGACTGGCTATCACGGTTAAATCCCTCCCAGGGCTGAAGCTCCTTGGGAATCCCGGTGAAGTTCTTGTCCTTCATTCGTTTATTTCCTCCTCAGCCATTATGGTCAGAAGACGTGCTATCTGCCTCTTCACAGAGCGCATCAGGCCCGGGCTCTTGGGAGCTCCTCCCATGGCGACAGAGGCTCTCTCCTTGAGCAGTGTTTCCTTGAGAGATTCAAGAGCTTTCTCCTTTTCCTCACGACTCATTTCCCTAATTTTCTTTGCTGTCAGTTCCATTTACTTCCTCCGATGCTTTATTCTCAGGTTTCTGAGAACTGTCCTTTGCCTTGCTGGCATCAGACTTCACATCTTTTTCAGAATTTTCTTCCTTCTTGCTCTCCTTCAGATCCTTCTTGGTGGCTTTGGAACCGGTTTTTTTAGAGCGCGATTTTGTCGTTGACTTCTTCTCTTTTGTTGCTTTTGTTTTCTTCCCCTTTTCCTTCTTAGTTTTGTCCCTCTTTGATGCCTCTTCTACCTTCTCCTCATCGCCCTTTTTAGGCTCTGCAGGTTTCTCTGGTTCCAGCTTCTCTTCAACCTTCAGCATCTCCTTCTCTTTTGCCACCTCAGGTGAGATTTCAGTCTCTGCGACTTCTGGAGCCTTCTCCACTCTTTCCGGTTCGGTGGATTCAGAAATGATCTCCTTCACCGGAAGGATGGATATGTCATCGGGAAGCCTGTATTTACTATCAAGGAATTTTACCGTAACACCAATGACACCCTGCTTCATTTTGGCTATTGAGAATCCCTTACTCATTGCGGCCCGCCCTGGTTCTCCTGAATATTTGACCGATCCGTAAAAAAACTTTTGCGTGCGAGAACGCTCTCCGCTCAATTTCCCGCTGATCTTGATAAGTACTCCCTTGGCTCCTTTGTCCACGGCCCTCATAAGAGATGTGTTGCCGGCCTTTCTGTAGGACCAGCCTTTCTCCAGAGAGAGGGAGATCTTCTTGGAAACGACCTGAGGATTGAGGTCTGGTTCCTCCGCCTCCTTGACCTCTATCTGTGGAGATTCTATGTCGTATTCCCTCTCCATTGTCTGCGTTATCTCCTGAATCTTGCTACCTCTTCTCCCTATGACAAGCCCCGGTTTATTTACCTCGAGGACAACATTGGTCCCAAAGGGCGTTCTCTTCATGGTAAGGTTACCAAATCCGGCGTTCTCCGTCTCTCTGCGGATGAATTCCGTAACAAGAAGCTTCTTGACAGCCTCAGCAATAAATTTCTTTTCCTTCATGCCTGTTCCTCCTCAAGAACAACCTCAAGGGTTATCAAATCCCTGTTTAATCCACCGGAACGGCCATATGCCTTTGGCGTGTAATTCTTAATCATTCTTCCCTTATAGGCTGATATATGAACGATGACAAGGTTTCCCGTATCGAGATTCTTGAACTCAGCGTTGGCCTCCGCATTGTCCAAAACATCTCTAAACGCTTTTAGGGCCTTTACAGGGAATCTTCCCGGACCGACTTTTCCCTTTCTGTGTGAGACCGAATCCAGGTACCTGAAATAAGGTATCGGAATCTCTTTCTTTATAGCCCTGTCAATTATCTCCCGGGCGTGTGTCAGCTTCTTCCCCCTCAAATGGTGGGCTATGTTGACCGAGTCTTTGAGTGAGATGTTCAGGTCAACGCCCTTTGCAATGGCACTCTTTTCCCCTATTTCCTTTATAGAATAGCCCTTCATCTTACATCACTTCAGTGGCATAAACTTCGAAGACCTTGTGGCACCCACACCGGGACCAGAATGCTTCACTTCCTTTCTCGTCTGTGAGAACTCTCCAAGGTAATGCCCGATCATCTCCGGTTTTATGTCGAACCTAACATATGTATTTCCGTTGTAAACCTGTACCACCTTTCCCACGTACTGTGGGATTATTATAAGATCGCGCACGTGTGTCTTTACCTCACTCTTTTCAGAAAGAAGTTTGTTGTGAAGTATTTTCTGATCGTGGTTCATCTCTCTTCTCAGGCTTCTTCGAGCACGCGCGGGGAGTATTTCCAGAAGTTCCTCCATACTCTTCTGTTTGAGTTCCTCAAGGGTGAACCCTTTGTAGGAGAATTCTTTCTTCCTTCCAGCAACCACGCTCCTGGATTTCCGTGACTTTCTTCTGATAGATTTGACAGATGCTTTTTTCTTAACAACCATTACCTCTTCCTCCTCTTAGGCGACAGCCGCCCGACTTTTTTACCAGGAGGTGCATTCCTGCTGACAGTGTTTGGGCCCCCTACATGCTGGTGGTTTCCCCCACCATGCGGGTGATTGACCGCGTTCATGGCGACCCCTCTCACAGAATATGGCCTCTTCGCCTTGCTCTTCAACATTCTTACCTTGTATCCTGCCTTGAGAACAACAATATCCTTAGCTCCAGATCCTGCAACCTTCCCGATGGTTGCCCTGCAGCGAGGATCAAAGAGCTTCATTTCCCCAGAGGGCATCTTGAGTGTGACATGGCTACCGTGGGTGACAATCAGTGCTGATGATCCGGCGGTCCTACAGAATTTTCCACCTTCTCCAGGCCTGTTTTCAATATTATAAACAGAGGTCCCATCCGGTATTTTACCCAGAGGAAGGGTATTACCAACCTCGGGAGAGGCATCCTGGGAGGATACTACACTCATTCCAACGGCAGCACCATTAAAGGCAATGCCATATGTCCTCTCACCCACAGAACTCTCGAGAACAAGCAGAGGTGCGTTCCTTCCCGGAGCGTGAATAATGTCAGCTATTTTGAACGTTCCATCCCTTAGGGATGATATGGAGCTAACATGCCTGTGGCTCGG
Organism: Thermoplasmata archaeon; assembly: GCA_015520045.1. Classification (GTDB taxonomy): domain Archaea; phylum Thermoplasmatota; class Thermoplasmata; order Thermoplasmatales; family Thermoplasmataceae; genus WAQW01. Next base: position 36,807 of record WAQW01000018.1, read on the forward strand.
AGACCTGTAAGTTAACGAACCTTTTCCTCTCCTCTGTGCAACAATACGTTTTCCCATTATAACACCTCAGAATACACCGATCCTCCCGAAGACGTCATCAGCAGAGAATTCTGGATCCAGCCTTGCCATAGCTTTCTTTCCTTCCAGAGAGATCATTGTCCTTACGTTAATAACCTTAACATCAAACCTTCTCTCAATCTCTCTCTTGATCTGAGATTTCGTGGCCTTTCTTTCAACTATAAACGTAAGGGTGTTCTCCTTCTCCAGAGCCAGCATCGATTTCTCTGTAGCCACCGGTGAAATAATCACATCTTTCATTGTGCCTCCACCTTCCTCAGCTCGCCTATTGCGTCGGTGGTGTAGATCGTTAGCCTACCACCCTGGCCACCAGGAGCAAGCTTTCTAATGCTCAGACTGGTGGGCGTGCACAAATCAACGCCTGGCAGTCCACGGAATCCCCTCATTGGTTTTTCATGAGTTGTCACGATCAGGATGCTCTTGGGCTGTTTGTACCTTCTACCCCTCATTTTACCTCGCCCTGCACGTATCTTTGTACCATTCTTAGCTCTGATGATGTCATCATAAAGCCCAATCTTTTTGAGGAATTCAACAGCATCGGAGGTTCTGTTGATCCCGGCCACCGATTCATCCACCACGACCGGAAACTCGAGGCCCTCCGGGATCCTGTGGCCCCGGGCAATGATCTTCTCTTTTATCGCTGTGGACGCAATGGCAGAATATCTGGCCATCTTTCTCTCCTTGTGGTTTATTTTTCTGTACAGCCTTCTTTCGGTGGTGGGGGCATGTGCACTCCTACCACCCACGACACTTGCAAGGATCACGGCTCTTGTCCTCTCAGCAACACGGGGTATTCTTGATCTTCCCTGTCCTGGACCGGACGTATGGCCAACCCTTCTCAAACCAGCTGTGGGGGATGTCCCCCATGGCTGCCTTAGTGAGAGTGAAATAGCTCGATGTGCCCTCTGAATGAGATCATCCCTTGGAACACGTGAGAACACCTGGGGGAGCTCTATATCCCCCACGACTGTCCCATCCTTTGAGTAAATATTTGCCTTCATTTCAATCACCAAGCTTTGATTCTATGGAAATATAGTTGATATCAAGAGATTCCGCATCTGGAACTCTCTGTCTGGATGCGTCCCTGAACTTTACCAGCCTCTTCGAAGGCCCAGGAATTGAACCGTGAAGAAGAACATAGTCACCCCTGACCAAACCATAGCCAGGGAATCCACCCTTGACGTTGATGGCGGAAACCTCATCTTTGGTTCCGAATTTCAGAAGCCGTATGTTGTGTACTGTTCTCTGGTGAGTTCCCATCTGTCCTGCCTGAGGAACTGTATTTCTCACCCAGTCCGGATGCCACGGCCCAAGTGTACCGATCATTCTCCTATGCTTGCTGTTCTTGTGGCTCAGCAGCTTAACGCCGAAACGCTTCACGTGACCCTGAAACCCTTTACCTTTTGTGACAGATATCACGTCAACAAATTTACCGGGTTTAGAAAAATCTGTGAAGGATAGTTGCTTTCCGAGTTTTTCCTTGCAGTAATCCTCTATATCCTTGATTGAAGAACCGCCAACCTTAAGCTCAAATATATCAGGCTTCTTCTTGGGAATGCCGGTGATCTCCCGGGGGTTTGTGCTCACTATCAGGCGTATTTCCGTAACCTCGGCACTCTCAGAGTTAAGGGTAGGTACATGGTTGCGCTTTGGCAAAACCCTTTCAAGATCCTTTGGAACCTTTTCACTCCATGTCTCACCCAGTGTAACCTTACCGCTCCAGATTTCCCCATAATATCGTATTCCGATAACATTCAGAGGAGGTACCTCCACAACAGTTGCCGGAATGAACACATATCTTCCCGCTGTAACACTGTGTTCTCTGTAATCGAGCATCTCAACGTGTGTCATTCCCACTTTGTAACCTGCAAATCCCTGTACCTTCGGACTTCCCGCTATCTCGGGCCACGACCTTATAGATGCCTTAAGACCTTTCGAACGAACTCTGGGGTAGTATCCCTTAGAACCCCTTCTAGGATGATGCGCTCTTGCCATACGTATTCCTTTCCCAAGACCGTTACATCTGATTAAGGAGCAAAAGTTCACTCCATCTCTAGGGTTGCGTTATGTAGCATTGCCCTTGATGTATGGTCTGCCTGAGAGGTAAATTAAAACTGTATTTAAACATTTAGAGTTGGAAATCTACCCGATCCGCCATGGCAGCCTCATAATTCCGCTCATTCCACAGCTCTCTTTCCCGTTTTGCCCGGCTTCAGGAAATCCACTCTAAAAATGTATGCACATCTCCTGCCTACGAACCCTGAAAAAACCGGTTCAGGGAACTCCCTCATTGAGAAATTAACCTACCTGAAAAATCTTCAGTGGATTTAGCTTATGGTTACAGACCAAAGTTGAGGTTTCATGAGGCTAATGCGTTAAATGACAGTTTAAAATACAAACAAAAGATTAATGGACATGGATAGGCAGGTGAAGACTTTCCTGGATTACTCGAAGATTATTGATAAGGAGATCGAAAACGACATAAGGGATGAGATCAAAAAAAGGATTGCGGATTCTATCTTCGTTGCATATGGTGCAAGAAATGTTACCCCAATAGAAATCGAGAAAAAGACGCTACTCCCTTCATCCGGACAACTTAACTCAACAATATTTTTCAGCAATGAAAAGGCTTCCGTTGACGTCGCCTCGTTTATTAATGGCTCCATGGTACGGTACCTGGATTACAGCGATACCTACCTTTCAAAGGAGGCCCTCCACCCATCGGACAACATACCTCCCCTGATAGCCCTGGGCGAGTCACTTGGCAGAACAGGAGAGGATCTTATCAGAGCAATTGCTCTCTCATATTCGATCGTCTGTTCACTCGCTGATGCCTCGTCCATTCGCGATCGGGGATGGGACCACGTAACCTACGTTTCAATTTCATCGGCGGCGGGACTTGCGAAGCTTATGGATCTGGATGACGATAAATTTGAGAATGCCATCAATCTGGCCCTTAACAACAATATAAGTATGAGGGAGACACGTGCGGGAGAGCTCAGCATGTGGAAGGGATGCACAGCCTCCAATGCCAGTAGAAACAGTGTTGTGGCGGTTCTGCTGGCATCAAATGGCTTCACGGGTCCATCTCCAATATTCGAAGGTGAGATGGGTTTCTTCAAACAGGTCTCTGGAGAATTCAAGGCCGTCCCGAGTGCGGGATTGATTCTCAAAACGATGATAAAAAATTTTCCAGTTGAATATCACGCAATGAGTGCCACCGAGGCTGCTCTCGATCTGAGAAACGAACTTTCAGGAGAAATAGAATCTGTTGAGGTTAACACATTTTCTGTGGCAAACACCATAATCGTAAAAGATCCTGAAAAGTGGAGACCCGAGACGAAGGAGACCGCTGATCACAGTCTACCTTACATTGTAGCATATACCCTGAATTTTGGTGCCCCAGGCCTCCAATCGTATGATAGAAGGTTTCTGGAAGATGCAAGGATCAGGGATACCATGGGAAAAATGAAAATATCCGTGCTTAAAAAATATGATGATCTTTATCCGGAGTATCTTCCTGCCAATGTATCCGTTAAGACTGATGCGGGATCATATGAAAAGGAGATCCTTGCTCCAAAGGGTCATCACAAGAACCCTTACACCTGGGATGATCTCCTTCACAAGGGTGAGAAAATAATGGGAGAGAATTCCTCCAAGGAAATTGTCGAGTTCTCGAAATCGATTGAGAAGAGAGATGTGGGTGAATTACTGGAGGTAATGTCGAATGTCCATTCTTAGGGATCAGATTAATGAGGGCCCATCCAGGCTGAGATCCCTCCTCAGAGAAAAGCCGATCATGCTTCCCGGTGTTTTCAACGGTGTTTCAGCAATAATAGCCGAGAAAGTCGGGTTCGAGGCTGTTTACATCTCAGGATCTGGTGTGGCTGGGAATATGGGTTTCCCAGATCTTTCTGTAACAACACTAACGGAGGTAGCAGAGGAGTGCAAGAGGATCAGTGCTGTTACGTCCCTTCCGGTTGTCGTGGATGCAGATACTGGTTTCGGCGAGACGATCAATGTGATTAGAACTGTCAGAGAGCTTGAGTGGGCTGGAGCATCGGCAATACACCTTGAAGACCAGGTGCTGCCAAAAAGGTGTGGTCACCTCTCAGGAAAAAGTGTGGTGCCCACTGAAACAATGGTCCAGAAAATAAGTGCTGCGGTTTCAGCAAGAAGGGATAAGAACTTCATGATCATAGCGAGAACGGATGCCAGAGCTGTCGAAGGCCTGGATTCGGCCCTGGAGAGGATAAGAGAGTACATCTCAGCAGGAGCGGATGCAATCTTTCCAGAGGCTCTGGAAACCGAGGATGAATTCAGAGAGGTGGCTTCCAAAGTTAAGGTCCCCCTCATGGCAAACATGACCGAATTTGGAAAGAGTCCACTTCTGAGCTTCAACGAACTCTCCTCAATGGGATACAGGATAGTGCTCTTCCCGCTCACGGCTTTCCGGGCAATGCTAAAGACCACGGAACACATATACAAAACACTCAAGGAAAAAGGAACGCAGCGTATGATCCTCGATGATCTAATGACAAGAAAGGACTACTACAGCTATATAGGCTATAACGACTACGAACGTGAAGATGCTGAACTTTCCGCTAAGGGAGTAGAATAACGTCTGCGAATTCTCCACAGGTGCTACCAAGCATTCACAGTATGATACCGGTGTGATAACCGCATTTTTTACACCGTCCCTGATGATCCAGCGACACGATCTCAGAGCTAAAAGTATCCCGTTTTATGAGCATCGCTCCGCACTTCGGACAGTAAGTGCTCTGTGCCTGATGCCCCGGTACATTTCCAATGTAAGCATAGGAAACTCCCATATTTCTTGCCAGGGAAAGGTGTTCTTCGAGCAGGGGAGTTGGTGTGGCTTCGATATCTCTCAAAAGATAATCGGGATGAAACCTGAGGAAGCTAACCGGGATCTCGTTACCACCGATCCTGAGGATCCGGGATATCATTTTCTCAGCTTCCTCCAGAGAATCCCCTATATGCGGTACCACCAGATCTGTAATCTCCACATGAACGGAGTGATCGATCAACGCTTTTATGGTGTCGTAAATGGGTTCCACACTTCCGATTGCAATGTAACGTCTGTAGAATTCGGGGGAACCGTTTCCCTTGAAATCCACTGTGGCAGCATCGAGAAAGTCGGATGCGTATTCTATGGATTCGGTGGTTTCATACCCATTCGTCACGAATATGTTTATGAGACCATGCTTTCTGGCAAGAACTCCAACATCATGTGCATATTCCATAAATATGGTTGGTTCATTATATGTGAATGCGATGCCATCGCATCCATAGGCCATGGCGAGTTTCACGATCCTCTCCGGATCGATCCTATCACCGAGGATCTCCTTTCTCTGGCTCATGTCATAATTCTGGCAGTACCTACAAGAAAAATTGCAACCAGTAGTCCCTATGGAAAGAATACTGGCACCGGGCTTCATATGAAGTATGGGTTTTTTTTCAATGGGATCGATTTGAACCGCGTACGCGATCCCATAATTAAGCAGGTTCAGGTGGCCCCCCACATTCTTCCTGACACCACAAAAGCCTGTCTGGCCATCGGAGAGCCTGCAGTATCTGCTACAGGCAGTACACACCACGGCGCCATCTTCCCTCCTGTAAAGAACTGCTTCCTTCAATATGATCCCTCGCTATGATGCATTCACCAGGTTGGATTCATCTGTATGCAACAAAGGATGCATACCCAACAACCCTGTTGTAATCACCCGATGCCGCTGCTGAGGTTGTATGATCGAGCAGTAAGATCTCCCCTCCGGACCTTTTCGTAATTTCCATCAGAAAAGCAATGGCACCGTAGCCGCATGGGGTGGCTCGGTTTGAGCGTATCGCTTCGTAAAGTCGATCAACGTTCAGGGACAAAACTGCTTCGATGATGTTCTGATCCTTTCTCAGTGTGACCTTCTCACTCTCATAGTGATTCATATCACTGCTTGCGATTATGATATAATCTCTACTCAGCTGAGAGAGAGAATCCACCAGATCCATGATCACTTCCTTATTCTGATTTCCCAGCACAATGGGGACAAACGAAAAATCATTTCCGCTGATGTGCTGGATGAAAGGTAGCTGAACCTCGAGAGAATGCTCCCTGGCATGGGCTTCAGGATCCACAACTATATCAGCACTCTTGCTACTGAAAAGTTCAACCCCAATAGCATCCACACTCGCCTCTCCCAGCGGAGTGATCCATTTCCCGGGAGGATGTATGGCGGCATAGGGTGGAAAAGAAGCGTGGTTGGGACCGATCAGAAGCACCTTTCTGCCTCTGAATGGCATAATCCGGTAGGCATGGCACGCGGTATAAGCGGAATATACATATCCAGCGTGGGGAACAATGGCCCCCATTATTTTACCCCTGATAGGAGGTTTTTCTGCTCTTTGGAGGCACTCTGAAATGAAGGAATTAAGCTCTGTTCTGCCATCCGGATAGAAGTAGCCGCTCACATATGGGAGCCTCTTATACATGATTTTTATATCAAATTCTCCTATTTTAACATGAGAGCTTTTTATGTCATTATTTGTGATCCAGAAAAACGACAAGTTAATCAGCCCGATTTTCTTTAATCATTCATGGTGGGATACAGGTTTATGGGATCGAATAAGGAATTGTTCAATGTGGAGACCGTTACGCCTGAGGAGAAAGAGGAGATCCTCAGGATAGTGAAGGATACCTTGCATTCATACCTGAGAAATGGAAAAATTCCCGACAATCTGCCCTGCCCTGAAAGACTGAAGAAGTACGCCGGGATATTCGTGACGCTCAAAAAGAGAGGAATGCTTCGTGGCTGCATCGGATTTCCATATCCGGTTTATCCCATATGCAGAGGTGCCATAGAAGCCACCATAGCCGCATCGCAGGACGATCCCCGTTTCCCACCGGTATCCGCTGGTGAACTCGATGATGTAGAGGTGGAGGTGACCCTGCTCGGTTCTCCCGTGCGCACCGATCCGACGACCGATGATTTTGTCAAAAATTTTAAGATCGGACAGGATGGTCTCATTATTTCAAGAGGTGGCTACTCCGGTCTTTTACTGCCACAGGTTGCCCTTGAGGAGGGCTTTAACATAGAGGAATTTCTTGAGGCAACGTGTCTCAAAGCAGGCTTGCCAAGATCTGCATGGAAAGACCCGGCAACGGAGGTCTACAAATTCAGGGGAATTTCATTCACGTAATCGGCAGACTATGAGGTGATCTCGGTGAGAGTTTTTGTATCAAGTATACCCTGGATAGACCGAATGCGTTTCATAACAATATTCTCAACCTCTCTGTAGGAATCTGCATTAACCTTGGCGATGAAATCATACTCCCCGAGGAGTGCGTAGAGCTCTGAGACTCCACCGATGCTTTTCAGCTTATCCGCTATCTCCTCCTCCCTCCCCGGATAGGTATCAATCAAAACATATGCAACAACCATTACTTAAAAAAAGCAAGGAGGTATAAATCATTATTGGTCAGGGTGGATGCATGAATGCATCCAATAGAGCGAGGCAGTTTTCGCGAACTCAAAAGTACGGGTCAAGGGAGTTGTGGTCATTACCGGAGCGGCTATTCTTCTTCTCGTAAATCTTTCTCAGGAGAGCCTCCATGGCACGTGAGAGAGATGTGTTCTCGAAGAAATTGTTACTCGGAGATGTGCTCTCAATGAGATAATCAACGAAAGAATCTGGATTCTTCTTAAACTTTATGAATGTTCGAATATGCTCATAGATTGCAGCTTCGGTTCGTGAGTTTGGGTATATACGTTTCAGCCTGTAATGATAATCACCAGTGTCTATCGCTCCCCTCAGTGCCACGTATCCCAGAGCGAGATCAATGTCATCCTCCGCTATTCCCTGCTGTTTCGCGAACATCTTTCTGTATATATAAAGCTGAGCATTAAAGTCGACATCATTCCTTTCATTCTTGCTCGTTTTATAATCCAATATGATATACTTCCCACTTTTCCTGAACTTGAAAACGGCATCTATTGTTCCAGTTATCTGCAGGGAATCGACATCCTTAAGATCGGGAAAGATATCTTTGAGAGGTAGCAATATTTTTTTCTCTGAATATATCTGGTCAGCGCCTTCCTCAATGATCTCCTTCCTGAGAGACTGTATGTTGTGTACCATTGCCTCCTCCCTCTCATTCAGTTTTCCAAGGGGCTCTCCGTAGTACAGCCGCTCGGCAATGCTATGAACCGAGGTACCAAAATCGAGTGCTGCATTGTATGTGGGCACGTTTATTATTTTCTCGATAAGATAGTTGAGTGGATACTTTATGGCGCTTATGGAAGTAGGTGAAACAAGTTCAAGATGAGAGAAATGCCGTCTGATCTCCTTCAACAGCCAGTTTCCATCATCATTTAGAGCTTCAAGAGCTTCACTCACCTTTCCAGCTACGAAGAGAGAATAAGCCTCACTGAATGCGCTGCTGATGGACGGGCGACCAAAATCAATATCCACAACTCTAGACCTGCAGACATTCGGAAATTCATAGTTTCTGCGGTAATCTTCTTTTATTACTATGCTGAGTGATTTCTTGGCTCGTGTGAAAGCCACAAAATCGACCCTGTTGCCCTCCTCCCTGAGCTCCGAAGACACATCCAGGCCTCGGGTGGATAGCACTATGATATTTGTCACAAAATCTATCATTCTGGGAGCTTTGCTGTTGCTGCTGGGAACATATACCACGTGTTGGAATTCCTTTCCTTTTGCCTTGTGAACCGTGGTCAGTATGATCCTTCCGGCTCCGGGTGAGGGATCATAGTTGATATCCACAACCTCAATAAAATCCAACAGCTCATCCACATCGAGCGGGTCGTTAGTTCGTATGATCTCTCCCAGTGAATCGAAAATGACCTTCACGGTCAGGAAATAATCTCTACCCATAGGTACCGACGCAGGAAGGATTCTGGTACGGAACACGTTGATGAGACCTCCAGGATCATCAAGCTTTCGTTTCATCTCAAAGAAGGGTTCCATCTTCTTGAAAAGATCGGTTCCAAGAATGGATTTTAACCGCATTGCTGGTTTCACATCTGATGGCTTCACAGACATAACGTTATTTGATTCGGTATCACGTTTGTAGGATTTGTATCTGGAAGAGATCTTCATGGCCTCTGCTATACCTATCCCCGAGAAGGGTGTGAACAGGGCTTTGATCATTTCATACTCATGATCCACCAGGAGACCCTTCAAAAAGATCTTGACATCATTCCTGGCCTCCTCGCTGGCAGAGGGGGGCGAATAGTTGGTGTACTCCACGCCTGAATCATCAAGATATTTTGATACTTCATGTAGCTGAGCATTTGTCCTTGTGATTATAGCTATTGTACCTTTATCCTCTTTATCTGTGGATTCCAGTAATGTAGAGGCGATATTGGCGGCTGTTCTGACCGGATTGTTTGAAATAACAACTTCGGGAGGATCACCTTGGCCGTTCTCGGAACTCGGAGTGAAATTCTCCAGCTCCTCTCTGAAGATATCATTCTGGGTAACGTGCTTGAAGTATTCCTTCGCATAGTTGATTATCTGCTCTGTGCTGCGCCAGTTAAGTCCAAGAATCTTTTTTACGTATGTCTGATCAGATGCGAACCTCTCGAACACAGAAAGAGTTCCGCCCTGGAAGCCAAAAATGGATTGTTTCCTATCACCAACAAGAAACTTAACCTCACCCACCTCCTCGATTATGCGTGCCTGAATGTCGTTAACATCCTGTAACTCATCCACAAAGATGTATGGGTATTTCCTCCGCCGGGAAGGGGGGATGTCGAGGTACCTGAGGAGAAGGTCATTGAAGTCAAAAAACCTCCCTTCTTTAAGTTTCTCATAATCTCTGTAAGCCTCCAAGAAAAACTCAACCAGTTTTGCGAAGGCGCTGTCCGAGAGTTTGGTGGAGCGGTAATCTGGATTTTTTGAGCCCGTCTCCAGAACTTTTTGCTCTTCCACCATATCCGGGAGCACACCGAAGCTCTTAACGTACCTGATAGCATTCTCCAGCTTTGGGACCATCTCACTAATTACATATGATCTTCTATAGGTAAAGGGATTATGTCTGTGGATAGTCCTCAAAATCGAGAAACGAAGGAGGTTAGAGGAATTTATGATTTTTGCGAAGTCCTCATGTTCCCTTAGCTGGCGGTACGCAAAACTGTGAAAGGTACTGACCTCAACCTCATTCGCTATGCGCAGGTCGACACCCATAACACTGCATTTTTTTCTGATCGCAGAGAGCATTTCCTCGGATGCCTTCACAGTAAAGGTTAGACAGAGAATATCGGTCGGTTTCACCCCTTCCTTAAGAAGAGAAGCTACACGTTCAGCTATTTTAGTTGTTTTGCCCGTTCCGGGGTTTGCGATAACGATCTCAGACTCACGATGCGGACCCTGGGTGTTCTCATCATGCATGCGATTATGATACCTATAATGAATAAATTAGTTTCCACATCATTAACACTACGGGAAACCGAGTGAGTGTGTAACTCGAATGGGGTTTGCTGAAATAATCCGTTAACAGATTCCTGCAGTTTACCACCAATCGTGAGGAACAGTAGTTCTATAACATGGTAGTAAAATGTTTATAGATGCCTGAATTGCTCAGTGGATGAGTCAGGCCGTTGAGATCGATATACGAAAGGGGCAAAAGTTTTCGGATGCCATAAGAGATCATGATGTTATCGTAGCGAAGTTCAAGGGAAAACTCTATGACCTGGATTCTACGGCTCCGGAAGATGGAGTTTTTATTCCTGTGAAGCTCAGAGATGAGGAGGGTCTAACCGTTCTCAGGCATTCAGCGGCTCATCTGCTGGCCCATGCTGTTACTTCGCTGTATAAAGGAGCACTCCCCAACACAGGCCCTCCCACCGAGGACGGTTTCTACTACGACATTAAGATGGATCCTATAAGTTCCGACGAACTCCCAAAAATAGAAAAAAAGATGAAAGAGATAGCCTCAAAAAATCTAAAGATAGAGAGGCTGGAATATGATAAGGATACCCTGGTGAAGATTTTTTCTGGTAATAGATTCAAGCTTAACATAATAGAGGAAAAGGTTCCCGACGGATCCACATCAACCGTTTACAGACAGGGTGATTTCGTGGATCTCTGCACCGGCCCCCACGTTCCCTCGACCTCTTATCTGAAAGCGGTTAAACTCCTTTCTCTTGCATCCACCAACTACAGGGGAGATATAAATGGAGAACCTCTTGTGCGAATTTACGGCACTGCTTTCCCGGATCAAAAATCCTTGAACGAATATCTCAGAATGAGAGAGGAAGCCATGAAGCGTGATCACAGAAAGATAGGGCAGGAAATGGATCTATTCATATTCGATTCTGAACGTGCACCAGGCTTTCCGCTTTACACCCCCTATGGAACTATTCTTAGGAATTCCCTCGTTGGATACATGCGAGAATTGAACAGAGAAAATGGATGGTCAGAGGTTTACACCCCTCACATCTTCAGAGATTCTATGTGGAAAAAGTCAGGTCATTACGCAAAATACAGAGAGAGCATGTACACATTTCAAATGGATGATGGTACCGGCTATGCCATAAAACCCATGAACTGTCCCGGACATGTCACAATCTTTGAGAGAGAGCAGCACAGTTTCAGGGATCTTCCGGTAAGATACTCTGAGCCCGGTACGGTATATAGATACGAGAAATCTGGCGAGGTGGGGGGCCTCACGAGACCGAGGATGTTTACCATAGATGATGGCCACGCTTTCGTTAGAGAAGATCAGATAGTGAGTGAAGTTACGGCCATACTGGGCATGATCCAAAAGACTTTCACGGATCTTTTTGGAAAAGCGGATCTGACATATGAGTTGAGCGTCATTGACAAGGATGATCTTGACAATTATCTCATAACATACAGATGTTCCAGATGCCAGACAGAGATAGAGTCGAGAAAAACCTCTCAGGACCATCTCATCTGCCCGAATTGCGGATCGACGGACCTCAAACCGGATCTTGACCGATGGGATGCAGCGACATCTGCACTGAGAAATGCCCTACAGTCACAGGGGGTTGACTTCAAAGAATTTGAAGGTGAGGCTGCATTCTACGGACCGAAAATAGATGTGCATCTCAGGGATGCGCTGGGGCGATCGTGGCAGCTCTCGACTGTGCAGGTCGACTTCAATCTACCTCTGAATTTCGATTTAACCTATATTGACAGCGGAGGGGAAAGAAAGCACGTAGTTATGATCCACAGAGCCATATATGGTAGCTATGAAAGGATCATGGCGATCCTGCTGGAACATTACGCCGGAAAACTTCCAACCTGGCTCTCTCCCATTCAGGTATACATTACACCTGTGAGTGATCGATTCCTCCCGTACACGGAGAAGGTACATGAAAAATTACTTGCCAGTGGAATAAGGTCATTCCTCGACTACTCGAAGGAAACCGTCAACAAAAAGATAAGGATGAACAGAAAAAAGAGACCAAGTTACATAGTCATCATCGGTGAGAAGGAAGTGGCGAACTCATCGGTGAGTGTGAGAAACAGAAGAGGAGATGTAAAGGCCATGGCACTGGATGAATTCATCAATATGCTGAGAGCTGAGATATCTCACAAAAGGGTTGAGCAGCCAGAGTTCCAGTGATCCAATAAATGAAAATATCAGGAGCTCTTCTTGGCTCCCCCTGAACCCTTTTTGCGTTTTTTGATCTCATCGATCATTATTGGTATTGCCTTGTAAAGATCTGCATTTATGAAGTAGTCTGAGTATTTGGCTATCCCGGCATCCGGATCGTTGTTTATGGAGATTATGGTCTCAGAGGCTTTCATACCAACCACATGCTGAATCTTTCCTGATATTCCGGCTGCCACATACAGTTTGGCCCTGACGGTCTGACCTGTCTGACCCACCTGATGATCGTAGGGGATCCATCCAAGATCCACAACCGGTCTCGAGGCACCAACGTCACCTCCGAGAACATCTGCCAGCTCTCTGATCAGTTTAAAACCATCCGGCTTTCCGAGGCCAAGACCACCCGATACGATTATATCGCTCTTGGTCAGATCAAGTTTCTCCTTGGGTTTTCTGCTGACAATCCTGTGTTTCAGGTACTTTTCGTCCAGCTTTACCTTTTCTATCCTGACCTCACATTTCCTGCCAGGAATTTTCTCAGGAACAGGATAACTACCGGGTCTCGAGCTCACAGTCTGAGGGCGGTGTTTTCTGCACAGGATCTGGTTTATCGTTTTGTCACCAAATGCTGGCCTCCATGATATCAAGAGGCGCTGCTTTGGTTCGACATCCAGTTCAACACAGTCTGCAGCCACACCGGTCCTCACACGAACGGCGATTCTCGAAACAAGATCTCTCCCTTCCCTGGTACCGGAAATCAAAAGAATGTTGGGTTTGTACTTCTCAATGAAGTCCGTGATCTTATGAGCGTACGGGATGCTCCTGAAATACCGGTGCTCGGGAGACTCCGCGCCAAGGAAAATATCACACCCGTACGTTCCGGCCTCCTCGGCGATTGGTGAGAGATTATCTCCCAGAGACACACATATAACCTTCTCGTTGACCTTGTCCGCAATGACTCTGGCCCTCCCGATCATTTCCAGAGATCCTCTCACGATCGAGCCGTTTCTGTGCTCAACGTAGACCATTACGTTTTTGTACTCTTCAATGTTTTCAGGCGGAACACAGTTAATGAGTTTTGACATTACGCTCCATCCTCCCTTTTAATGATTCCCTTTTCAAAAAGCTCATCAATCATCTCGGGAATCTGTTCCAGCGAAATCTTCTTGGATGCCCTCTTTTTTTCCTCTGGAACCTTTACAGCACCGACAATGGTGGGGCTCCCCCTTATCCCGATCCAATCAGGAGGGAGACCAAGAGTCTCATGATCCCACCTCTCTATTCCCTTCTTTATTGCATCGATCTTGCGTCTGAGAGTGGCCCTTCTCGGAATGTTTGCACCGGTTAAGACAGTTACAAGAACCGGGAAAGGGACCTCCACAACCTCGTCCGCATCTTCGAGAATCCTCTTCACTCTGATCTTGTCGTCAACAACCTCCGCAGATTCCGCATATGTGACCTGATCAATATCGAGAAATTCAGCAACCCCAGGACCCACATGCCCTGTTCCTGAATCGGTTGTGCTCTCACCAGCAAGAATGATGTCATACTTTCCAATCTTATCGATTGTCGCAGCCAGGGTAAGAGATGTTGCATAGGTATCAGCCGCGGCAAAGGCTCTATCAGTTATGAGGATGCCACGATCGGCCCCCCTTCCCATACATTCAATTATGGCTTCCTCGGCCTGCGGAGGACCCATTGAGATGACTGTTACCTCAGCACCCACCTTATCTTTAATCTGCAGTGCGATCTCGAGTGCATTCTCATCGGGTATGTTGATAACACCTCTAGCTGCTGTTCTGTTAAGCGTATATGTGACAGGATCTATGAATATCTCCTCGGCATCCGGAACCTGTTTCATCATAACTATGATCTTTAATGTCATTATCTCACCTCATCCATATTTATATTTGATTCCGTGTCCACCCTTTGGGTTTGTCCACTTAACACTACCATGCGAACAGGCAAAGAAACAAGTTCCGCATTCAACGCAGTCTTCGTACTTGAAGTTGATCTTATTGTCTATTACTGTGTAACAGTGCGCCGGACAGGCGAACGTGCAAAATCTGTCCGGACAGGTCTCACAGATGACGGGATCTATTGTTATGTGAGCATAACTTTTGTCGGTTTTGTAATTTAAAACTCCGAGTTTTTCTTCAATTTCCATATTACATCCTCCTCATCATTCTGTACGCCTCAAGAGCGAGACTGGTCTTATTGTGGCCAGACTCAGAAACAGATCTCAACAGAAGCTCCAGTATGTGTTTTTTCGGAAGTCCATCCTCCAGATTGAGCCTGAATAGAAAACGCTCGAGGATGTCCGGGATCGTACGATGCGCCATCGAGCTCCACGTGGAGTTTTCGATCCCCTTGAAGGTTCTGAGATCCTTCAAAACATAGGACTCTTCAAGTTTTTTCTGATAATCAGAAAGCGCTTTGGCAGTATAATTACCCTTTTCCTTCGCTTCTATGAATGTATCAGCAGCAGCGATTCCAGAGGCAATGGCGTAATTCATACCCTGAATGACCAATCCGTTGCTAAAACTGAATCCGGCGGCGTCTCCGGCGATCATGTAACCATCTCCATATAACTTCGGGACGGACGACAGGCCACCCTCAACCACGAGATGGGCACTGTATTCCTCCAGTCTCCCACCCTCAACCAGCCTCGCAATGGACGGATGCTGAACAAACTCTTCCATTATATCGTAAGAGTGCATCTGCCCGTAGTTCCTAAGATGAGAAGGGGACACAACTACTCCAACTGAAAGAGTGTTTTTATTTGTGTAGAGGAAACCCCCAGCCTCAACACCATCCGGAAGATAGCCAAGTACGTACTCTCCAGCAAAACCTTCGTTTCCGGAGAGATTGAAGCGTTCGTTGATTTTATCCTCCGGAATCTTGTAAATCTGTTTGACGCCAATGGCAACATCACGGTCGCCTATGGGTTTTCTTAAACCTGAATCTATTGCAACGCGAGGATTTGCGCCCTCAGCAAGTATCACAGTATCTGATGTTATCGTATCTCCATCTTGCTCTATTCCTATTATTTTACCATCCTTCCTTGCTACGCTGTCTACGGTCACACCTCCTATAACCATAGCACCCTCTTCTTTAGCTTTTTTCGCAAGAGCGAGATCCATCTTGACACGCAGCACAGAGTAACCGGTTCTATTCGTAAGGAACTTCCTAGACGAAAAATCGAGCGAAATAGCTGAATCTTTAGTCAGAAATGTTGTTCCCTTCCTGGTTATCAGCCGTTCCACTGGAATGATCTTCTCCCAATCCGGAATAATTTTACCGAGATCATTTCCCCAGAGAACACCACCCGAAACATTTTTACTTCCGGGAGGATCAGCCCGGTCCACAAGCAAAACATTAACCTTATTCTGAGCAAGCCTTATGGCAGCAGATGTCCCAGCCGGCCCGCCCCCCACTACAATGACATCGAATTCGCTCATCATACCGTAATTCTACCACCAATAAAACAATTATTGCTTATACCTTTGAGAGATAACATTTTGTAAGATCCTTAAATCACCAACAAGATTGGGTTGACTGTAAACCACACAGATATTTACAATGTTATGTACGAGAGATACGGTGATCTTAACTGGTGGCCTGCCGACACCGCCGACGAGGTGATAATCGGAGCTATGCTGACACAAAACACATCATGGAAGAATGTGGAGAAATGCATGGAAAGGCTTAGATCCGAAAAACTCAACACGCTTAAGGCCATAAGCGGCGCCTCTTTGCATACAATATCTGAAAACATTAGGAGTTCCGGATTCTACAACCAGAAGGCGCAGAGGCTTAAAATGATCTCAGTTTCCATTGTCCGGGTTTACGGATCTCTGGAAAGTATGTGCAATAAAAACTCAGAAGAGTTGGAGAAATTTCTTTTATCCCTCAGAGGTGTTGGTCCTGAGACCATGGAGTCGATAATGCTATATGCCTGTGAAAAACCCTTTTTCGTAGTGGACAAATACACAGTGAGAATACTCGGGAGGATAGGTTTCCCTGATATTGAAAGAGGAACTCTAAGATCGCTGGTAGAAGCTGAATTTCACGGGGATCTTAAGAAACTCAAAAACTACCATGCAATGTTCGTGGAAACTGGGAAGAATTACTGTAGAAAGGTACCCGATTGTGATGGATGTCCCCTCAACATGGTTTGCAGCTATTCAATGGAGCGGAGATTACCGTAGCCGATAAGTCTCCATCTGTTCTTGATCCTTCTACCTATAGCTACCCTGTCTCCGAGACTCGCAGATACCGGGTATTTTAATGCAACCTGTATCTCATCGCTTCTCGCTGATGTGACTGATGCTATGGTATTGGCTGTGCCAACGGTGATCATCAGGATCTCGGCGCTTTTGATGGGGGTTACCTTCTCCTCCTCTGCAAAACCAACAACCCTCTTGAGGAGGTGAGTTTCTATTGTTGCACCGTAAACGACCGGTGGAACCTTTCCAACCTTACCTATGATCCTACCGGTCAGAGAATCATTCTTAGTGAGGAATGGATCGAGTAATGTACCAACGGCTGCGAGACCTCCCGGTCTAATCTGCTTGTATGAGTGTTTCCCTGACTTCAGAGATACAATCTCAGTAGTGAGGTTGCTCCAAACTTCACGATTACCCTGTGTCCTCAGTATACCTGGAGCTATTTCTATTTCATCACCTATAGATAGATTTCCCTTCACAAGAGAGCCACCAAGAACTCCACCCTTGAGGTTACTGATATTGGTGCCTGGCTTGTTTATATCAAAGGATCTGGCTACATACATCATCGGATCCGCTGACGGATCGAATTTGGGAGGTTTAAACCTCTCGACTATGGCCTTAAAGATAGCATCAATATTTATGTTGTGATAGGCAGAGGCAGGTATAATAGGGGCATTCTCAGCTATACTCCCACTGAGGAACTCTTTTATTTCTCTATAATTTTCTACGGCTCGTTCCTTTGTAACCAGATCGATCTTGTTCTGCACCACAATGATGTCCTTTATGCCCATAATCTCAAGAGCCGTTAGGTGTTCCCTTGTTTGCGGTTGAGGGCATTTTTCATTTGCCGCTATGACGAGCATAGCACTGTTCATAATAGACGAACCTGCTAGCATTGTTGCCATGAGTGTCTCATGACCGGGTGCATCAACAAAGGAAACTGTTAGAATCTCCTCACAGTTATCCCCTGGTTTGCGCGTGAAGCGTGAATTGCCATTTTCCTCGCATTTAAATATGGGTGTATCTGCATACCCCAATTTTATAGATATGCCTCTCTTAATCTCCTCAGAATGTATATCAGTCTTTGTTCCAGTAAGGGCCCATGTCAGAGTACTCTTCCCATGATCAACGTGCCCCACCATACCAATATTTATTATCGGCTGGGATGTCATTGCTAGTTTTCCTTCTCTTCTGCGGTATTTTCATCAATAGGATTAGGGCCATACTGAATTATCATAAGATTTAGCTGGGAAATATCGGAACCAACAATGGCTCCCCTAAACGTTATTCTTTTTCTGATCCCTTTCTTTCCTCGGCTACCGCGTTTGTATGTTACCAGGATCTTTTTCTTGCCCATCAAACCGAGATCCCTTCTCATGGGGAAACCGTCAATGGATGTCCCACCAGTAATCTTCAATTTGTAACCCGGGAGATTGAAGAATATCCCATCAACTTCATCTCCTATTTTTCGCCCGGATAACAGAGCCAGATTTTCCTCTGCTATCTCGCGTTTGTACGTTTTTCCATCCTTTGGATCTGCTATTATTGCAACAGAGTCAGACATTTTAACCTCCTGCGTCCCATTTATTTTTATCTTAAGGAATCGGGTATTTTGATGAGGTTTATAAATAATTCCTAGGCCAGTTTTCCAACGCCGCTCATCCTCCAGAGATAATTCTATCTCAAAAAATGTGAATGGGTTTTCACATTTCTGCTTTTTCCCATCAGTCACAATTGTATATGTTATATGATTTTATCATTCACGAACCCATAAAAATCAGTTCCTCAATTGATCTCTCATGCGAATATCTTCGCACTTTAGCAAGTAAACAAATACAAAGCAGCGTAGGTCTAAATCACAGTCAGATGATTCAGGGTATATCATCACCCTACGCAACTTGAAGAAAGATTAATTTTGAACAGCTGAAATGAAGCAACCCAAGGTACGGAAAGATAAAAATATGCAATGAAGGCCTAAATCATCTCACAACGGAAAGCATGTCTTGTTTCTGATTCCCTTGATCCCCTCACATTGCTCCATATCTCTCTGCTGGATTGAGCAATGAACCAATATCGGAAGATAGGAAAGAATGACTTGAAACGTTTAGATCTCACGTAGCCTAGCGAAGCACCCAGAGAATTAGGATGTTGAGATCGACATGAATACCGCCCACTTTTCTGGATGATTACTCCATCCAGATACTGTAGGTACCAGAAAAAACCACTTCATACGACAGCCAGTCAAAATTTAAATAGTAAGATTTACATCACTTATCAAATTTTGGAGGAATAAACAAATGGTAGAAGACACTAACAAAGGAGAAGAACCGGTTGGTGGACCAGAGGGCGAGCCATTTACCCCGCCAAAAAAGGTTGGCGGAAACGGTAAGTGGTTTGCAATCATAGGTGTGCTGATCGTTATAATAGCAGCGCTTGCAGTTATAGACGCAACGCACCCACCAGCAAAAACCAAGACAGTCACCGTTCCCTTCGTACCTACACCGAGTTCATTAACTGGACCATCCAACATATTTGCAGGAAATTACTATTCGTTCAACTTAACAGCAAACGGACAGTTTAACAATGCAACAGTATACTGGGGAGATGGGACCAGTACAGTGTATTCTTATTCAACAGTGGGGAACACGATATTCACTGCTAAGCACTTTTATGCAACCCCTGGAGCTGATGTAATTTGGTACAAGGTTAACTACTCGACCGGAAACGGCTATGGCAACGCCACAATGGTTCCCGTGACGGTTGGTTTCCCTGTTTCATCGAGCTCCAACACAGTATTTGGATACATAGCAGTTACGAACTCCTCAGCTAAGGCACAGGTAGCTGGCTCTAACCTCTTCGCACCTGGAACTACTCTCCACATGATGGTATCTGCCTTGGGCGAGCCAAGTAACCAGTCAAATCAGGTTATTCAGCAAGTGGTAACTCTTTATAACAACGGAAAGGCCGTTAAGACTGTATACTATAACTATACTTGGTTCCCGAACGCTGCGAAATTTTACTATAAGTCACCCAGCTCTAAGGAATACTTCAACGTGACCAATCTCCCAGCTGGATACAACGTGGTCAATGTAACAACAGTCATAGGTCAGAATTTGAACAAAGCCACTGGAAAAACAACAGGTACTTTGGAAACCTATTACACCATGACCGTTCCGTCATTCAAGAACGGTAACCTGATAACCTCAAAGAAGGTCACGTCAAAGACAACCTTCACCAATGCCGAGATCGCTCCTGGAGGATATTCTAGACTTGATCCCCAGATAGCATATGATACCGTTTCCAACGAAATACTGATGAACACGCTTCAGTTCCTGATCCAGTATAAGGGAAACAGCACAACCCAATTCTTCCCTGAGCTCGCTGCGTACCTTCCAAGCCCCGGCCATGGAATAAACACCAATTACAAGAACTACACAGAAACCTACGTGAACAACAATGGAACAACTGTAAGTTACACGGTTCACCTGAAGCCATATGAGAATTACACATTCCAGATAAGGGCTAATGCAAGCTGGCAGGATGGTACTCCTGTTACCGCCTATGACGTTTACGTGGCATTCGTAAGAGATCTTCTGTTTGTTGCTGGTCCAACGGGAACACCTGGATGGATTCAGGCTCAGTATCTGCTTCCCGGTAACTACTATGCAACGAACACATATTACAACATAACGAACAACATCACATACAGCAACGCCACAAACACGATTACCTTCCACTTCCAGCTGCCGATGAACCCAACGCTGGTCTGGCAGATATTTGCTGCTTCCGGTGCGTACATCGGTCAAGCTAAGTATTATGTGAAACAGGGCGAACATCTGATCTTCAACAGTGCCGGATTCAAGAACTATGAGAAGTATGCAGACCCAGCTAACATCCCATCCACCATCGTGAATGGACTCGTTGCTGATGGTCCGTATATGATCAACTACGTGATTCCGGGAGAGGAGGTTGTCCTGAAAGCAAACCCGTACTTCAAACCTGTTAAGTACTATCCCGCACCTTCAATCCCGAACGTTGTGATTAAGTACGTTAGTTCGTACTCACAGAGCTATCTGCTTCTTAAGTCCGGCCAGGCACAGAGTGGTGGAATACCCAGCTCTGACTGGAGTCTGGCTCTTCACCTTGAAAAGCTCGGCTTGATAACAACGCTTACATTCCCAACTCTCTCGGTGTTCTGGTACAACTTCAACTTCAACATAAATACATCTGCAACATCATCCATAGATCCAAGCGCAAATCTGCCCAGTGCCCTGTTTGACAGCTGGCATGCTAGGGCTGCTTTTGCCTATGCCTACAACTACAAGTATTACATCGACTACCAGATCGGAAATGCTCTGTATGGTGTCAACTTCGGAACCCTTTACGCTGGAATGATTCCGGCAGGTATGGCATTCTATCAGAACATGTCAGTTTTGAACCAGACCACAATAGGAGTCCCATACTACAACATGAACGCAGCCAAACACTTCTGGGAAGTGTTTATGAATAAGGATGGTGCAAAACTTGGACTGTCCTGGGCGAACACAACAGCTGGACCACAGGTTAACTACAACGGAAAGCAACTCACTGTTCCGATAGCAATATACGCTGGAGATCCTGTTGATCTCGATGGTGCTACCACATGGGCATCCAGCCTTGCTAAGCTGGGAATAAAGGCAGATGTGATTCCAATTAACTTCAACATACTGCTTACGTTCTTTGTACCGCCCAATCCAGCACCGATATGGATACTTGGATGGGCACCTGACTACCCATACCCATCTGACTATCTGCAGCCTATGGCTCTGCCAACAGATGGACTTTACCCTGCAGCGAACTACTTTGACACACTCTGGATGAACAATACTACCAGCAATCCGCTGGCAAACCAGTCTGCTGCGAATGCACTTCAGAACATGACGAACTACTACAACACAGCATTCAGTGCGACAAACGTTGCAACGGCATCTCAGTACTACCAGATGATGAACCATGAACTCATCAACATGACAGCATACGTGTATCTGTTCCAGTCTAATGCCATAGAGATATTCAGCACACAGCTCAATCCAACACCAAACCCAATATGGCAGACCAACGTCATGTTCGGTGGTGGAGGAGACTTCTTCTACAACTACTTCCAGTACAAGTAACTGCAGAAAAACTAAATAATTTTTTATTTTTAATTTAATTTTTTAATCTGTTCATATTTAATTTGTATTATCATGTTTTTCAAATAGGATGTGCATTTTTATCGCTTGTGCTATGCAATTAATTTATACCTCCTTCATATAAGCCACACATCAAGAGATCGATCATATGGGTGTTTTCTGATGGTGTATTCACAGCCAGTGCGCATTGACAGAGTTGAGGTGGATGGTTACCCGCTCATAAAATATCACGGTTTTATAGCCAGTAATAGAACTGGCGGCCTGGTGGCAGCCAACGGAAAGATAGACTGGATGTGCATGCCAAATTTCGATTCAGCTCCTATTCTGGCATCGATCCTCGACCGAAAAAGAGGAGGATATTTTTCAATCCGACCGCGAATAACAGATGAAGTTTACGTTCAGCAGTATTATAAAGGTCTCACAAACATTCTGACCACCGAGTTCGTGAAAGAGGGCAGAACCATATTGAGGGTTACTGATTTTATTCCCACCTCAGAGTATTCCACAGTTAATTTCCCCGAGGTGCATAGATTTGCTGAGGCAGGGAAATCCGATGTTGATGTTGTTGTGGAGTTCTATCCCATTATGAATTATGGGAGAGATGAAATTCGCATCAGAAAAGAGGGAGACGGTTACCTCTTTGTTTCTCAGAAAAAATCTATCGGTCTCGTAGGTAATGTTCCGTTCAAGAAGAAGGATGGTGGTGTCTATTCTATTTTCAACCTCCCATCAAGAAGTTCTCAATGGTTCATCATGCTCTACAACGTTCGCCATTTGGACCGTATAACAGACTATAAATCCTACGAAAGGATGGAAGAAACATCCGCATTCTGGAAAAACTGGGTTTCACAGGGAAATTACTCTGGCATCTATGGTGAGACCGTGATAAGGTCTGCTCTCACCCTTAAAGGGCTTTTTTATGAACCAACAGGATTGATGGCAGCTGCACCCACTGCCAGTTTGCCTGAAAGCATAGGCGGAGACAGGAACTGGGATTATCGTTTTGCATGGATAAGGGACACAGCGTATGTTGTTGAAGCCCTCTCTATGATTGGTTACAAAAGGGAAGCAACAAAATTCCTTTACGATCTGATGGAGAGAATTCAGGGGGATGGAGATATAAAAACCATTTACACGATCTCCGGAGATGGTGAGACCGAGGAAACGACGCTGGATTGGGAAGGATACAGAAACTCCAGACCTGTCAGGATAGGTAACAAAGCCTCAGATCAGCTGCAGATAGATGAATACGGTTCCATCGTTAATGCCATATATTACTTCAGCAGAATAGGTGGTCTGATAAACTCTTATCTCTGGGATTTTGTTGTTTCACTGCTCAATAAACTCAAAACTCTGTGGAAGGAGAAAGATTCCAGCTTGTGGGAATTCAGGGGTCCACCACAGCATTATGTCTACTCCAAATTGATGTGCTGGACCGCTTTCTCCAGGGCAATTGAGATCGCAAATGATCTGCATTTTTCTGCCCCTATTGATCAGTGGAAAAAAACCGCTGATGAGATTAAAAGATCCATTCTGATGAATGGTTATGACCGTGAAACAAATTCATTTACCCAGTACTACGGATCGAAATACGTGGACGCCTCTCTCTTGCGGTTACCACAACTTGGTTTTCTTTCCCTTTCTGACCGCCGACTGCGTGGAACGATAAAAAGGATAGAGGACGAACTGATGGTTGATGGATATCTCTTCAGGAGATATTTGAATGATGATGGTTTGAAAAGCAGGGATAACTCATTCCTTCTTCTTTCGTTCTGGTACGTAGAAGATCAGATACTCTTCAACAATCTGCAAAAAGCAAGAGAGATATTCGAAAATCTTATGGAAAAGAGCAATGATCTCGGTCTCTTTTCTGAAGAAGTGGATTATGAAACAGGAGAAATGGTGGGAAACTTTCCTCAGGCAATAACCCATCTCGGAGTCATAAGATCGGCAATAAAGCTCAGTGTGGAGTACAAAAAGAATTCTAGAAGAGTAAGACCAGGAGATATCTTATAGGTCAGTATCGATCTCTCCTGAGTTCTCTCCTTCTTATGACAATAGCGAGAATAACCAGAGCAATTCCCGATGGCAGAAGTGAAAATCCGATAAGAAACAGGGACAGAATCCCGTACTCCAGATGGCCCACAGTTATCTTCACTGATAGATTTGACAACCCTTTGTTCATCACTTCCACGTGCCACTGCCCTGAAGCGGGCGATACGATCTCTTTCGTGACCGTATATGACGCTCCCGAAAGGTTAGAAAATGCCGTCGTTATGTTGCCGGGTCCAACGAGATAGGCACTCAGGCTCGCGTTACCGGAAAGAGGTGTTATGGAATAAAGAAGATCATCCCCCGCAGATACACTCCCATTGAATGGTTTCTCGACATGGGAACCAGCGGCAATGATTGCAGTTGATGTCTGGGTGCCATTATAAAATGAATATACCGATATGGAGAATATAATAATCGATGAAACAATCAACGTATAACCAATCCTCTGAATCAGCTTGATGTTTATATTCATCCTTTCTTCGTCTCCCCCTCGGCGATCAGTTTGATCCCCATCTCTTCAGAGTCATCAATGGCCACCACCTTTGTTCGGGTCATGTATTCAATCATACTTTTGTTGTCACTTATTGTGGAAAACACGCCATGCAATTCAACATCGAGGACCTCTGATGGTTTGTGCCCCATCTTATTCTTCTCAGACCTTATCATCTTTATAAGATTTATGATATAAGATATTTCCCTTTTTGGTTTTGAAAAGTTCGAAACCTCCGGAGGTTGCGGCCAATCTTCCAGATGAACACTTGATTTTTTGTGCTCCAGGGGCATCGTTTCGTACAGTTCCTCTGTTATGAATGGCATAATCGGAGCATACATTTTTATAATGGCCAGGAGGGTCAGATAGGAGGATTGTAAAATATCATCCCTATCCGGATGGTTGATCTTAAATGCATATTTTGTCAGTTCCAGCTGAAAATCGCAGAAGGTGTTCCAGAAGAAATTATCAAGTTCGGATCTGGCCCTCGAGAATAGGTAGCTGTCCATATATCCTGTGACCTTCTCGATCGTTTCTGAGAGGGCACCGATTATCCACTGACCGTATTTTGATCTCGGCGGCAAAAATGCACCTATCTTCTCCTCTCTGTTCCAGAGAAGGTTAAGAAGCCTGGCAGCATTATATAGTTTTATAACGGTCTTCCTACCCCTAACGAGCTCCTGCTCCTTAAACCTGATATCCTCCCATGGGAGGGATGAGCTTGCCCAGAACCTCAACGAATCTGCTCCATACCTCTCAATAACCTCCATCGGGCCCACTGTGTTCCCCCTGCTCTTGCTCATCTTTGCTCCGCTTGGATCAGCAACGATGCCGCTGATCAGAATCTCATTCCACGGGATGTTCCCCTCATGAAGTAGCGATCTCAGAATTGTTGTGAATGCCCACGTGGTTATGATATCGTTGGCCTGACATCGAATATCCATCGGATATCTTCCGATGAGTGATTCCTCCATTGACAGGGATATCTTTGGAGACAAGGAAGATGTTGCCCAGGTGTCCATCACATCGTCCTCCGGCTCAACATTATGGGAGCCACACTTTGGACATGACTTGCTGGGTGATGTTCTTGGATCTACGGGTAGTTCTTCCGGAGAGGCGAAAATTGTCTCACCACAATCCTTACAGTACCACACGGGGAATGGAACACCATAATACCTCTGTCTGGAAATGCACCAATCCCATTTTAGGCCTTTCACCCAGTTATCGTATCTGTACCGCATGAACTCAGGGACCCACCTTATCCTTGAACCATGCTCGAGAAGCTTTGGTATCAAATCAAGGACCTTGATGAACCACTCCCGCTCCACACTAATCTCAACAGGTGTATCGCATCTCTCGTGAACGTTGACAGAATGCTTGATTTTTTCTCGTTTTAGTATGAGATTGTTTCTTTCCAGCAGTTCAATGATCCTTTCTCTTGCTTTTTGGATCGAGAGACCTTTTAACGGTCCATCATCGTCCATTGTGCCGTCCTCTGCTATTGTGATTCGCGTTTCGAGATTGTATTTCTTCCAGAGGTATACATCGTTCTGATCTCCGAACGTGCAGACCATCTCTGCCCCGGTTCCCAACTCCGTATCCACAACCAGATCGCTCATCACCGGTACCCTGCGATCGTAGATGGGTACGGTTACCTCCTTTCCAATGAGGTCCCTGTACCTAACATCATCCGGGTTAACAAATACCGCAACGCATGAGCCGAGAAGTTCTGGTCTCGTGGTTGCGATGATAAGCTCTCCTCTGTCCAGAGTAAACTTGATGTGGATGAATTCAGAACTCAGAACCTTGTCTTTCATATCAATCTGAGAGATAGAGGTCTCGCAGGATGGGCAAATGATCGTTGGACCTGTAGCGCTGTAGGCATAGCCCCTCTGAACAAGTTCCAGGAAGGCTTCCTGCGATATTCGCACCGTATCGTCCGAGATGGTTCTGTAGTAGCTTGTGAAGTCACTGCTTATCCCCAGGCGTTTGAACAGAGAGATCATTTCTTCCTCAGCCCTCTGACTCTGCTCTCTGCAAAGCGCAATGAATTCTTTCAGCGGGGTATTCTTTCCGCGTTTGCCCGTAATCTTCTCTGTGTAGCGCTCCGTGGGCAGGCCATTGTCATCGAACCCAAAACGATAGTAGACGTTATAACCCCTCATCCTTTTGTATCTCGCAATGAAGTCCTGGTGAGGGTATGAAAAGGCATGTCCCATATGAAGATTCCCAGAAATGGTGGGAGGAGGTACATCGATGGTGAACGGTTGTTTTCCAGAGGTTTTGAAGGCGTACAGCCCTGATGAATCCCACCGTTCCAGCCATTTCTTTTCCATTGAATGAATGTCGAGAACCACGCTACGCTATATCGCATATAGTAAAATATTTTATGGGTTAACCTTGGGAGTCCTGTGATTCATTACTGGTTGATCAGAACGGATATTGTATCTATATTTCTTTCACATCGATTGTTTCAGTAGAGGAAAAGTTCGCTCATCATCTTTTTATAATACTGCTGGGAAACATAACTGCAGAAATACTGTTAAGCTTCAGTCTATCCCCTCAGCACTCAAAAAATAAAATCATAAATTTATCCCGGGAATGGTTCCCAGGAGTAAATGCTCAGGCCCAACAATGAAAAGTTCTAGGGTGGGCTTGCAAGATGTCCGTTGAAAGCGCCGTATCCGATAAACAGAGCAAATATAGTGCCTATCAGGAAGATTATCCACATTGCGTAGTAGAAAATCTTTATACCAGATGTTCTGGGTTTGAGATAGAGAACCGGAACCAGAATAGCTCCGATGCCATCAAACAGGTAGAGTCCCATTGAGGTTACCAGATGCTCGCCAGTTTCCAACTTCAGAGCAACTATGCTGTATGCACCAACGAGCACGTAGATTCCGAGCAAAAGAACTATCAGTGGAATCAATCCCAAGTCTCTATCTTTATATATCATCGACCCAGATATTATCAGTATCAAACCGAAAAACAGTAGTGGATCTCCGAAAAGCATATTGTAAGCGTACGCCCGGGGAGCGTTCATGGGCCAAGCGAATGACATGAAGAATCCGCTTATGAAATTGAATACCCCGATGCCTATGGCCGGCATTGCAAGGTTTTTCACCTGCTCCTTGTCTCCTCTTGCACTAAAGAAGAAATAGAAGCCACCAAGAAGTGTTCCCATCGCTAAGCCTATAAGCATGATTGCCAGGGGATCTATGAATACTATTTTATCACCTCCATTTATTTAATTCAATAGGATATGAAAGCCTGTACCCTCATGTTTAATGCTTTCATGCATCATACCGATCATGTGAGATAACCGCATTGCTATGAAAGAAGTTAAAGACTGGTTATCTGGTTGTTAAAAGATTTCCGATCATAGAATTTAAAGTCTGGATCTTATTGCGTTACTCCAGAATTCTATCCTGCTATGGAGGAAAAGATCCCAAAGTCATGTGCGGACTATGGCATACAAACGAAATAGAGCGCTCATTTCACAGAAAAGGTGTGTTTGCTGGGAAAATTCATCCTGCCGTGGTTCGATCATCGGATCCGTGAAGAAAGGCGAGAGCGAAGCTCAGAAACATAAGAGGTAGCATAACAAAGTACTCAAGATCATTCCATATGTATCCATAAATTACGAGTGATAGTGATCCGGAATAATACATTGTAAAAGAGTAAACGCAAATAGCATCGAAGACCAGATAGAGAGATGTGGTTGCAATGTAGTATCTTTTTCCCACCACAGGCCTGTTTCTTATGATCCTTCCGAGGAGATGCGCTCCTGCAAGCCCCAGAAACAATCCGGATAGATCATCGATCAATCCAACAAAATACCAGGAGAATCCTGAAGAGTGGAATGTGACAAACAGCAGCGGTAGGTTGACACTCCTGAAGATGCCATAGTCCTTTACCCACGCCCCCTGAGCGTTGAGCCAGCCACCGAAGGCAATCATAAGAGGAATTACTACGGGAAAATAACGTGAATTTGATATATTTCTAAAGATCTTTCCGCGGGAAAAACTCACCATCAAAGAGTTTTTTATCCTTTATATTTTTTCTCTCCTGGCTCACGGGACATGGCTCAGGGATCGGTATCTCTACGCTCCAATCAAGCATCCTTACACAGACTGGCTTGAATGAAAATGTAGAATAAGGATGTGAGAATATATGTTTAGATGGAAGCAAAGTCTGTCCTCAATGAACTCATACAAATGGAGAAAAATATATCGAAAGAGTACAAGCAAATGGCAGAAAAAACATCCCTTCAGAACATAAAGTTTTTTCTTGAGGCATTTTCAGAAGCACATGAGGGTTTCGCCGATAGATTGAGGGAAATACGAGATGGAGTCTCTCCGAGGCTCAGGAAACCTTTCAGCGAGTTACCAGATATAAAGGCAACAGATCATCTTGTTCTGCGAGGAGATCCGGATCTCTCAAGCATGTCCAGCACTCTGATGTTTATAGTTAGAAAAGAAAAAGAAACGTTCGCTCACTACTCACGTTCGCGGGAAAGTATCGATGACGAAGATCTCAGGCAAAGCTTTGATGAACTTTTATCACAAAGAGAGCAGTTGAAGATAAAGGCAGACAGGCTATACAACGATCTCATACAGTCCTCTTACTGAAAGGTGGTGCCTACCGTGTCGAGAATAATCGTAGCCAGCCTTCAAGATCCGGCCAGTGTTTCCATAGCCAGCTATCTGATTGAGCACTATTCCTTCAGAAAAATCAATGATGAGAATAACATCTACAGACATGATAATTTCATTCTGATCTTCACAGAAAAGAAACATCTGTTCTTCCAGGAGATCCAGGAAGAATACAGGAAATTCACCAACCATCTCGAAGATATCGTGTTCTTATCGAAACACTCCTCTTCAAGGGGAATAAAATCGCTAACGGTGCATGTTACCGGTAACTTCGGATTGGCGGAAATGGGTGGTCTGGATCGCCAGCTATCACTGAGCGATCCGCAATACATGTCTTCTTCGCTCAGGATCCTCTCTTCCCACCCTGTGGATGATTTCTCCATAACCTTCGAGGCAACTCACCATGGTCCACTTTTGAACGTACCCAGCTACTTCATAGAGATCGGGACCACGGAGAAAGAGTGGAACAACGAGGATT
This sequence comes from Thermoplasmata archaeon, assembly GCA_015520045.1. Classification (GTDB taxonomy): domain Archaea; phylum Thermoplasmatota; class Thermoplasmata; order Thermoplasmatales; family Thermoplasmataceae; genus WAQW01. Next base: position 66,585 of record WAQW01000018.1, read on the forward strand.
GCCTCAACTCCATTTCAAAGGCCGTGATTGAATCGATTCCCAACGGATCTCAACAGGCATTCGTGGGTATTGGTGGTGGACACTATCCCTACAAGATAAGCAATTACGCCATTCAAAACGATTGCAACGTGGGCCACATAATACCAAAGTATGTCCATGATGACCTAACCATCGATATGCTTCTGCAGAGCGTTGAAAAAACGCCTGGGTTTTCGGGCTTCATAATGGATCGAAAAGGTACCAGGGGAAGGGTGAAGGAGATGGTGAGGAGCGTATCCGAAAAATTATCCTGTGAAATCATCTCTCTGTAATATTTGAATTCCGATCCCTTTCTTGCCGGACATCTCCACTTTTCTCCTGAACCCTCTATCAGTTTCGAACAAACCAATTCAATAGAATAGTTTTATTTTTTCCGTAATACAATCCTGATCATAACAACTGGAATATTCACAAAGGGGTTCTCTGTTAACCGTTATAAAATTTATGCCCCAGCTAAATTTTCCAAGGATGAGTTCAGAGAGATCCTTAAAACCAGTGAGGTAGAGAGCCGCCGCAACAGCTTCAACGGAGCTGAGAAGACCTACCTTTCCATAGTTAACAGGATTGACCGGTACAAGAGGGGGGAGTTTACGAGCATTGCCTGACATTATCTTTTTCAGGGAATCCGCCCTGTTCCAGGAGCCCTCTATGACCGTAAGCCCCCCTCCTGTGATGATTTTTGAGTCTCTGGCTGTCACATAAATATCTGCGAAAGGGTTGAGCAGCAGTCCCCTCTGAATCCTGGAACGAGGAACTTTCTCAGCAAGATTGAACCTCTTAAGCCTCTTCATTGTGGCTTTTTTCGGATCATCCTGCTTCAGGTCTATAAAGTATATCCCGATTCTCCCCTTACCTTCCATTTTCTCACTCGTAAATTTAATTAATGGATTATAGCTTATCCATAATGCATTATCTGTTCATAGCAGGCGGAGTTATGTCTGGTCTCGGCAAGGGGACCATTACCTCGGCTTTATCTCATTTGCTGAAAAACAGTGGGCTGAAGGTTTCCGCGTTAAAGATTGATCCCTACCTCAATTACGATGCGGGAACAATGAATCCCTATCAGCACGGTGAAGTGTTTGTCCTCGATGATGGCAGTGAGGTTGATCTGGATCTTGGAAACTATGAGAGATTCCTTGATACCGATCTTGTGGGTGACAACAACATTACAACAGGGAAAGTGTACAGAGAGGTCATCGAGAGGGAGAGAAGGGGAGAGTATCTTGGAAGCACCGTGCAGATTATCCCACACATAACTGACGAGATAAAAAACAGGATAAGAAAGGTGGCTGAATCTAGCGATCTCGATATTCTCCTTGTTGAAGTTGGCGGTACGGTTGGAGATATAGAATCGATGCCCTTTCTTGAAGCTATCAGAGAGCTGAAGGGCGAAGAACCTCCTGGTTCTGTCCTGACCGCTCTTGTGACCCTGATTCCAGAGATTGGGCAGAACGGTGAGCAGAAAACGAAACCGACCCAGCACAGCGTCAATACGCTGAGGAGCCTCGGTATCCAGCCGGATATCATATTCTGCAGATTGAAGGGACAGCTCCTCAATTCAACGCGCAAAAAGATATCACGATTCACAGATGTGAGGGAAGATGGAATAATAGGGATCCGTGATATGAAGAATGTCTACGGCCTACCAAAGGTCATGAATGATCAGAAAATCACCCAGTATCTCACCGGGTTGATGCATTTACAAACAGATCCTTTCAGAGATATACTCCAGCAATTCAATGCAAACATAGAGAACCCGAGAGAACACGTTAGAATAGCCCTCGTTGGAAAATACACCGCACTGCAGGACGCATACATCAGCCATCGCGAGGCTTTTCTCCATGTAACAGGAAATACCGGCATCGGTGTGTCCATAGAATGGATCGATGCTGACGAGATGATAGAACGGCCCGAGGCATTCAACAAGGTTCACGGTGTTATCATCCCTGGCGGATTCGGCTACAGGGGCGTGGAGGGCAAAATTGCAGCCATAAAGTATGCCCGGGAGAATAATATTCCTCTGGCAGGCATATGCCTTGGATTCCAGGCTGCCACCATTGAATTCGCGAGAAATGTTCTCGGTCTTAAGGGTGCCAACAGTAGTGAATTCGACACAAACACCCCACATCCGGTCATAGATCTCCTGCCGGAGCAGATGCACGTAACGGATCTTGGAGGAACCATGAGGCTTGGTTCCAAGAAGATCCTGATAAAAAAGGGAACGCTGGCGTATCACGTTTACGGAAAATCAGTTATAGAAGAAAGGCATCGCCACAGGTATGAGGTAAATCCTGATTACATAGAGAAGTTCTCCAAGGCAGGATATATATTTTCTGGCACCGATCAGGAGGGAATCAGGATGGAGATATCCGAGCTGCGGGGTAGAGACAATTTTCTGGCAACGCAGTACCATAGTGAATTCAGATCAAGACCTCTCAGACCTTCTCCCATTCACCTGTTCTTGGTAAAGAAAGCGCTGGAGTACAAGATGAAGAGGGAAAGATCATGAAGGAAATACTGGAAGAGCTTAGAAAGAAGGTTAATGAAAGGGTCAGCACCAATGAGAAATACAGGAAGAAACTGGAGAAAGCCCAGAAATCATTCTGCATCGTTTTCGATGGTTCAGCTTCCTACAACTTCTCTCTCAGAGATGGAAAATTTTCTGAGATAAGAGAGGGTGAGACTGAAGCCGACATAAGGATTGAGGTATCATCAGAGGACTTCAGAAAGCTTCTCTCCAGAGAGCTGGATCCGATGACAGCCTACATAGAGAAGAAAATAAAGGTTAGGGCTTCGTTGATGGACAAACTCCTGTTAACCGAGTTATTCAAATGAATCCAGATGAGCAGTTGCAGGAATATAGGGAGAACCTTCGAAGACACGTGAAGGACATTTACGGTCTGGCTGAGAAGATCAGAAAACTGAAACAGGATGTTACAGACAGAGTGGAGATTCCACTGGCCTCCGATATGGCTGAGCGTGTGGAGGAACTCATCCAGATCAAGGGAATAGCCGATGATATCAGAAAACTCTCCGCCCATAAATCCAGAGAGGAAGTTGCAATCCACGTTGCGAGAAAAACCGCAGAGCTGGTACGTGACAGAGGCAAAAAGGAGGCGCTGAGCAAATCCGTAAGGGTCGGTCTCGCCATTCTCACAGAAGGGATCCTTGTCGCACCCCTCGAAGGTATTGCAGATGTTGATATTCGAAAAAACAGAGATGGTAGTGAGTATGCTTCCATCGTATACTCTGGTCCCATCCGAGGTGCCGGTGGCACTGCCCAGGCACTAAGCGTTCTGATTGCGGACATAGTGAGAAGAGATCTCGGAATAGGGTCATTCAGGGCCAGAGATGATGAGGTGGATAGATACATAGAGGAGATTGAGGCATACAACCGGGTGAAGCACCTTCAGTATCTTCCCACTCCGGATGAGATCGCCCTTGTGGTCCGCAATTCACCAATTCTCATTGATGGCGAGGGGAGTGAGGAGGTGGAGGTGTCCGGGCACCGTGATATGGAGAGGATAACCACCAACCGGATAAGAGGGGGGATGTGTCTCGTTCTCTGCGAAGGGTTGATTCAGAAATCCCGTAAGATCCTCAAGTACACCTCCGTCTTTGGAGTGAAAGACTGGAATTTCCTGGAAAAGATTCAGGGAAAAAAGACCGATGAACACAGTGATCAGGGCAAATCAGAAAAGTTTCTCAAGGATATCATCGCAGGAAGACCCATTTTCAGCCATCCGGGCAGGCCAGGTGGTTTCAGGCTCAGATACGGTAGGAGTAGGGTATCGGGTCTTGCAGCTGCGTCCGTTCATCCTGCAACAATGTACATCCTTGATAGATTCCCTGCGATTGGTTCTCAGCTCAAGGTTGAACTGCCCGGAAAGGCTGCAGCTCTCACCCCTTGCGATGAGATTGAGGGGCCGATGGTACTCCTTGATGATGATACGCACATCAGAATCAACACCGTCGAGGAGGCAAAGGCTGTCCAATCGCGCATAAAGGAGATTACCGACATCGGAGAGATTCTCATTTCATACGGTGATTTTCTGGAAAACAACCACAGACTGGAAAAACCATCCTTCTCAAGGGAGTGGTGGGATGCCATTGCAGAGAAAACGCCCGAAACGAAGATGTATGCTGGCACTGTTCCCTCAGAAGAGGAGGCCATTCAACTTTCCAGGAAGTACGGAATTCCGCTTCATCCTGAGTACAATCTCTTCTGGCATGATATATCACGTGACGAATTTTTCACACTCAGGAATGCTCTCTCTGCCTCCCCACTTCACGACGGCTCTCTGAGAATTCAAAACGACGATAGAACCAAAAACATTCTCATCAAGCTCGGCGTTGAGTTTACCGTCAACGATGATTCCATAATACCAAAAAAATCCAGAGTTCTTCTTGCGTGCGCCGGTCTAGATCAGCAAAAGAACCTGCTTCCGGCTGAGAAATCAAACGGCGGAGATGTTGTTGATCTGGTGAGGGAAATATCTGGTATGGTCATTAAGGCAAAGTCTCCCACGAGAATTGGCGCCAGAATGGGAAGACCGGAGAAGGCGGGAGAGAGGAAGATGAGGCCAAAGGTCCACGTTCTCTTTCCACTGGAAAACTACGGGAGTGTTAGGCGATCATTCAAAAATGCCAGGAAAACCGTAGGTGGGAAAATAGAGGTGGAGATCGCCCAACGCAAGTGTGAATCGTGTGGTGCGGTAACTGTCCAACCACTATGCCATCTCTGTGGTGGTGTAACCCGAGATATGAATCACACTGATAGAATTACTCTCAATATAGATAATCTCCTCCGTCAGGCAGAAGAGAGAATAGGCATCAGCTTGAGCAGCTTGAAGGAAGAGATGAAGGGCGTGAAGAAGCTCATGTCCAGCCGAAAGGTGTGCGAGCCCGTTGAGAAAGGCATCCTCAGGGCAAAGCACGATGTCACCATCAACAAGGATGGGACCTGCAGGTTTGATATGACAGACATACCCATAACACATTTTAGAGCGGAAGAAATAGGAGCTCGTCCCGAGATCCTTGAATCCCTTGGTTATCACGAAGGTCTGAACGAGATCTTTCCACAGGATATCATAATACCAAGGAAAGCTGCAGAATTCCTGCTTCGTGTTTCACAGTATATTGATGATCTCCTGGTCAAGTACTACCACGTGGAGCCATTCTACAACTGCTCAGAACCAGAAGATCTAATAGGTCATCTCGTTATAGGTTTAGCTCCTCATACGTCCGGAGGAATCATAGGAAGAATCGTTGGATTCACCGATGCCAATGGATGCTACGCCCATCCACTATTCCACGCAGCAAAAAGGAGGAACTGCGACGGTGATGAGGATAGTGTAATGCTTCTCCTTGATGGACTGATAAATTTCTCCCGCGAGTATCTGCCCTCAACAAGGGGTGGAATGATGGATGCTCCTCTGGTTCTCACGACCCTTCTAAATCCTGATGAGGTGGACAAGGAAGCGATGAATGTTGACACCCTGAGCAGATATCCACTTGAGTTTTATAATGCAGCAGAGAAAAACGTCCTGCCCTCCACCATAGAAGATATTATGATGCCACTGAAGAAGCACATAACAAAAACTGGAACCCTCATGAAGCTGGGTTACACTCACGACACAAGCAACATTAATGCCGGTGTTCTCATCTCATCCTACAAAACCATAGGAAGCATGGAGGAAAAAATCGAGCGTCAGCTCTCTCTCGCCAAGAGGATCGCCGCTGTGGATGCTGACGATGTGGCAACAAGAGTGCTCAACAGCCACTTTCTTCCGGACATCTATGGAAACTTCAGAAAGTTTTTCTCCCAGGAGTTCAGATGCATAGAGTGCAACACAAAGTTCAGGAGGATTCCTTTGAGTGGAAGATGCACAAAATGCGGAAGCGATCGTATCAAACTCACCATCTATCCGAGGAGCATTGTGAAATATCTTAAGGAGACCATATATGTATCTGAGAATTTCAGGCTTCCTGAGTATCTCCAGAAAAGAATTGAACTGCTGATTGATACTATCAATTCAACCTTTCCAGAACAGAGTTCAGATGAGGACGAGGAGAAACCTGATCTCTATGCTGAACCAGAAAATGGGCATAATGAGGATCTCTTTGCGTTTGAGGGATGAAGATGATTGGTTCATTGTTTGTTACCGGCCCTGCAGGTACGGGAAAAAGCACGTTCTGCGCCTCCTTTAAGGACTGGCTGCAGGAGCAGGGATTTGATGCGGGAGTGGTTAACCTCGATCCGGGGGCGGAGATGATCCCCTACGAGGCAGAGATCGATATCCGGGATTACATCTCCATAACGGAAATAATGGAGCAATACTCTCTGGGACCTAATGGCGCACAGGTAGTTGCTGCCGATCTTATCCTGGAGCGGCTTGATGAGATAAAAGAATCACTCGAGGAACTTCAGGACTACTATGTCATTTTCGATACTCCGGGCCAGGTGGAGCTGTTCAGTTTCAGGCCCGGCAGCAAGATCCTGGTCGATCAGATCTCTGATGGTAGGGCAATGCTGATCTTTCTTGCTGATGCCGTTCTTGCAAAGTCTCCGTCGGGATACATATCTCAGAAGATGCTGTACGGGTCTGTCATGGCACGGTTCTTCTATCCAATGTTGTTTGCCATCAACAAGATCGATCTTCTCGATGATGATGCACTGGAATCAATCAGAAAATGGGAATCGGATCCTGAAATTCTGGAGGATGCGTTCCTCAGGGAATCGAACAGGATCCTGAAGGATTATTATTACGCGATTCTCAAGGCTTTTCGAGAAATTTCACTCTCCACAAGGCTTTACAATTTATCTGCACGCGAAATGTATGGCTTTGAGGATGTTTATGCGCAGATGTCCCTCTTTTTCACGGGAGGGGAGGATACCGACACACTCTACCGGGATGATTGAAATACCGTACAGATTTCTGAATTGTGGGACATAGAATTATTTATATTCAGTTGTGATGTAAACAGGATGGCCGAAAAGCGTCATTGCCTTATATGTGGAGAACCAATATATTCCGGCACCTACTGTGTCGATTGCCTCACAGAGATCAGAAGAGTCAGGACCGCCGATGATGAATCATTCGAGGAGTGGCTCCAGCACAAACGAAGTTTGAGGTCAGCATCAATTACAAATTTAGATGGATGCAAAACCCTTGACAGCTTTTTCTGATTCACCGTTATAGTAAATGAGAAGAGTACCATAACTCCATGGTGGAGCATAAGGTCGCCAATAAATGATCTCTGCCACTTGAAATTTATCAGTCTCTGGATGCTTTCGCCTGAAGATCCTTCTACCGGGTTAAAGGTTATCAGGTTACGGTTATTAACTTTCCTGCAATAAGGGTAGGATAGCTTTGCTTCAAAAACTTTTCAGTCCAAAGAGTATTGCTGTTATTGGAGCTTCGAGAGATCCCGGAAAAACCGGAGGGGTCATCTTCGAAAATCTGATAAATGGTGGCTTCCAGGGGAGAATATTCCCCGTAAACCCGGGATACGCCGATATTAGAGGGGTGAAATGCTATCCTTCGGTGCAGAGCATACCTGAAGATGTGGACCTCGCCGTTGTGGTCCTGAGATCTGATCTCGTGGAGAGGGCCATAGAGGACTGTGCATACAAAAAGGTTCCCTATGTAATAATAGTGGCTGGAGGATTCTCAGAGACAGGAGAGGGTGGTGCCTCTCTGGAAAGATCAATCCTTAGAATTGCGAGGGAATCGGGTATCCGGATCATTGGCCCCAATACCGTTGGAATCTATCTTCCTTCAGTAAAGCTTAACACCGCCCTAACCCCGATGGATCGGGTAAACTTCCCTGGAGAGGGTAGTATAGCCCTGATCTCGCAAAGTGGGGCCCTTGGGCTCCTTATGATGGATGGTATGGCTGAGATCGGAACGGGAGTTTCTGCGTTCGTGAATCTGGGAAATCGCATAGATCTCGATGAATCCAGCCTGCTTGATCATTTTGCATCGGATCAGAAAACACACGTGGTTATGATGTACATTGAGAGCGTGAGCAATGGCAGGAAATTCTATGATGCTCTGCGCAGAATATCGGAGAAAAAACCTGTGGTTGTGTTGAAATCCGGGTCCACCACTGAATCGGCAAGGGCGGCCATGCTTCACACCGGTGCCATGATGAGCGATGATGCCGTCTTCCACGGAGTTATAAATCAGGCTGGTGCAGTTCGCGCCAGGGATGAGACGGAGCTCTATGATTTCGCAAGAGCTCTCGCCTACAGCAGACCCCTGCTGGGTGATAGAATTGCTGTGCTAACAACAGCAGGGGGAGCTGGCGTTGTATCCACAGATCTCCTGACATCCAGCTTCAACGGCCCAAAGATGTCACTTGCGACACTCTCAGAAAAGACCAGGGGGCAGATCGCTGAATTTATGGTGCCCTTCGGATCGAATAGCAATCCCATCGACATAACGGCTGAGGGAAGTGTTGAGCAATATTCCTCGATTCTCGATGTCCTGGTTCATAGTGGAGAGATTGATGGTGTTCTGGCATTTGCCCTTCCTCAGACTCCCCGAATGAATGCGGGTGTTGTGGACGTCATTGAAAAATACAGTGGAGAGACCCCCATAGTGGTTGGAGTTATTGGATCGCGACTCGCCAGACCTCTCCTGTTTGAGTTTGAGAGAAGGAAAATACCTGCGTACCCCTCAATAGGCAGGGCAGTTTCATCTCTCAAGGCACTGAGAACATATTGGAAGCACCGGGGTGACGGTCATGAGTGATGCTCCTGTTAATGCCATTGTTGGCCACGAGTCCAAGAGAATACTTTCCTCCTTCGGTATGAGCGTTCCTAAGGGTATGGTCTCCTCTGGACCCGATGATCTTCCTGATTTTAAAGGACCCTATGCAGTGAAGGTTTCCGACCCTTCAATACTCCATAAAACCGAGATGGGTGGGGTAATCTTGGGGATCCAAAGACAAGATGATCTGAGGTTGGCCATTGGGAAGATGCAATCGCGTTTCCCTGGATCTCCTATAATTGTGGAACAGATGATTGAGAGCGGAGTCGAAGTCATAGGTGGGATTACGAGTGACAGACAATTCGGACAGGTCATCATGATCGGCACCGGTGGGATATATGCTGAGCTCTTCAACGACCGCTCATTCAGGCTCGTTCCTCTTTCAAAGAAAGATGCCCTCAGCATGATCGAGGAAACAAAGTTGTCCAGATTTATTAGTGGATTCAGAGGTATTACCATCTCTGCGGACGCCTTCGTTGACTTTATCCTGAAGGTATCCAACTTTGCACTCAGGAACAGGGAATTGCTGATGGGTATGGATATGAACCCCATCATCGCAAGGGGTTCCTCTTTCACCGTTGTGGATGTGAAGATCATATTGAAAGAAGGCGTGAACGGAAATGATCTGCTAAAGGAAAGGTGATGTGTGATGTCTGAGATTGATGATATGATTGATCCCAAGGGCAATAAGATCCTTCTCCTGCTGGGAAATGAAGCCATAGCCCGTGGAGTGATAGAGGCAGGCGTTGCCTCCGCCTCCACCTATCCTGGCACACCCTCCAGCGAGGTGGGGGATGTTCTTTACAGAGTTGCCAGAAAGGTTGGGATGCGCTTTGAGTATTCTGTCAATGAAAAGGTTGCTCTTGAGGTGTCATTTGCTGCTTCCACGTTGGGCCTGAGATCCTTCGTTTTCATGAAGCACGTGGGCCTGAATGTTGCAGCGGATGCCCTTATGAGTATTTCGTACAGTGGTGTGAAGGGTGGGCTGGTGATCATGAGTGCCGATGATCCCAGCATGCACTCCTCACAGAATGAGCAGGACAACCGCCTATATGGCCAGCTTGCTCATATTCCCGTTATCGAACCATCAACACCGCAAGAGGCAAAGGACTTTATCATCTCGGCCTTCGAACTGTCTGAGAGGTACCACATACCGGTGCTTTTCAGAACCACCACTCGCGTGAGTCACGAAAGATCCGCCGTGAAAACAGGTCCAGTTGCAGGGATAAGAAAATCTATCTCCTTCGATTACGGAAAGATGGACTTCAATTCTCTCCCATCACTCGCCAGACAGCACAAGCTGAATCTGGAAAGGAAGATGAGAGAGATAGCACATGATGAGAGAATATCCCTTAACAGGATGATCGAAAGGGAGGGTAGCTGGGGTGCAATTACATCCGGTGTGGGATACAGCTACCTCACCGATATCATAGAGGAGTACGATCTACCTGTTTCGGTGCTGAAGCTTGGTCTCACCAATCCATTGCAGGATAATATCATACTCGATTTTATGAGAAAATACAACAACATAATCATCGTGGAAGAGTTAGATCCTTATCTCGAAACGAAAATAAGAGCTCTCGCCCAGCTGAACAGCATCAGTGTAAAAATCTACGGAAAAATGGATGGCTATTTTCCGACAGATTATGAGTATGACGGAAACGTTGTTCTTAGAGGTGTTGCGAGGGCAATGGGCCTTAAGATTGATGAAAAGGCCCCGGAACCAGCTGTGAAGGTAACTCCCAGGCCTCCCGTTCTCTGTCCGGGATGCCCCCACCGGGCATCATTCTTCATAGTTAAGAGGGCCCTTCGAATGCTGAAGATCGATGATGCCATCATATCATCTGACATAGGCTGCTATTCGCTTGGAGCCCTTGATCCCTTTGACATGGGAGACATAATTATATCCATGGGTACCTCTGTGGGATACTCTTCCGGGATGGTTCCTGAATTTGGAAAGAGATCCGTGACATTCATTGGCGATTCAACACTCTTTCACGGAGGGCTCCCCGGAATTGTTAACGCTGTTAAAAACAATGCCCAGACTACCATCATAGTTCTTGACAATAGAACAACCGCAATGACCGGACAGCAGCCAACACCAAGTGCTCTAGATCCGACCTATGAAGACGATATGAAAGAAATCAGTATAGAAAGTACCCTTAAGGGTATCGGTGTTTCCAAGGTTGTTGAGGCAGATCCATACGATCTGAAGGATATGCTTCACAAGGTTACAGATTGCCTCAAAACGCCTGGTGTGACTGCTATTATTGCTAAACGTGAATGTGCCATTCTCCGGGACCGCAAAATCAGGAGAGTCAGCAAAATAGTTCCATACCACGTGATACCTGATAAATGCACGGGATGCTTCAGATGCGTAACCGATTTCTCCTGCCCCGCAATGTCGATCAAAGGCAACAAGGTTGTTATTGACGCTGCACTTTGTGATGGTTGTGGCGTATGCGCTGAAAGATTTGTCTGTCCCTATGGTGCAATAGAGGTTGATGAAAATGCAGAGTAATGTGGTTATATGTGGTGTTGGTGGACAGGGAGTGCTCACAGCCGGCAAACTGCTTTCCACGGCAGCCCTGAGTGAGGGCATACAGGTTGTCATGTCTGAGATCCACGGTCTCGCCCAGCGGGGGGGAGCTGTTTCAGTTGACGTCAGAATAGGTAATGTTCTTGGTCCCATCGTTCCTGATGGGAAGGGAGATCTGATTATCGCCATGGAACCTCTTGAAGCTTTGCGCGTATTGCACCGTTCCTCACGAGAATCGGTGTTCGTGGTAAATACACAAAAGATTCCCCCTGTCTCCCTTGGCATAGCACACAGAGAATACCCCAGCATAGAATCTCTTGTCTCAGATCTCAAGCGCAGAAGGACCGTCTTTACCGTTAACGCTCTGGAGCTCGCCAGAAAGACGGGCGAGCTGAGAACCGCCAGCACAATCATGGTAAGCATGGCTTCAGCACTGTATGATACCGGTATCACCGATGAATCCTTTCTGAATGCAATTAAACGGCTATTCCCACTCAGATATCAGAAGGCAAACATAGAAGCTTTTGATCTTGGCAGAAAGGAGGCAGCCGCTGTTGTGAAGTAAAAAGATTCACATCGGTGAGTGATTTCACCAAAGACACGCTTGTTCCGTGACAGGGTCGCCCTTTATGACATTTGATTCTGACAACGTAAATGGTTTTCAGGACTGGAGCAATATTCAATCTATAAAAAAGTGGATTTGTGATCCAGGTTAATGCAGAGTGATCAAAAGATCAGAAAAGACCTGTTATTTCTCCTTCATTTGTGATGTCAACGCCCTCCGCAGCTGGCTTTTTGGGTAGGCCAGGCATTGTCATGATATCTCCGAGCATGGGAACCAGGAATCCAGCCCCACTTGAGACATTAACAGCCTTAACTTCCACCACAAAATCCCTGGGCGAGTTCAAAAGATCGGCCTTATCGCTGAGCGAGTACTGGGTTTTCGCAATACACACGGGGAGTTTTGTCAACCCCAACCGCTTAATCCTTCTGAGATCCCTTTTGGCCGTTTTACTGTAGATAACCTCAGATGCTCCGTAAATCCGTTTGGCTATTTTCTCAATCTTGTCCTCCACAGGATCGTTGAAATCATACACACGGTTGATATTCTCTGGAGCGTTATCGATGAGTTTCAAAACCTTGTTCGCGAGATCAATACCCCCCGCACCACCTTCTGCGAAAACGCGTGAAAAGGCATATGTTATGCCATTATCATCCATCACCTTTGATATCGTGCGCTTTTCTTCCTCAGTATCCGATGGAAATTCATTCAGTGCAACGACTGGCTCGAACCCGAATGAACGAATATTCTCAACATGACGTATCATGTTACTGGAACCTTCTCTGAGAGCGTTGATGTCCTCGATGGCAAGATCCTTCGCACCACCATTGTGCTTGAGAGCCCTGATTGTGGTGACCAGCACAACCGCTGAAACCTGTATCTTTCCAAGCACACTCACGAGATCCAGGAATTTCTCTCCTCCAAGATCTGAACCAAAGCCAGCTTCAACAACCACCATATCTGCGAGCTTGAGTGCGATCTTTGTTGCAATTATGCTGGATGTACCATGTGCTATATTGGCGAATGGCCCGGTGTGAATGAAGGCAGGTACTCCTTCGGTGGTCTGCACAACGTTGGGTTTCAGAGCATCCGTAAGAAGGGCTGCCATGGCACCATGAGCATTCAGATCCCCTGCATATACTGGTTTGTGGTCGTGCGTAAATGCAACGAGTATCTTTGATAGCCTCTCTTTCAGATCAGCATATGAAGTTGACAGGCCAAGTATTGCCATTATCTCGGAGGCTGGAGTTATGACGTAGCGGTCTCTGATCATTGCACCGGTGGTTCTATCTCCGGCCCCAACTATAATTTCCCGCAGCGAACGATCATTCATATCTATGGTCCTCGGAAAGAGTATGCTCTTCGGATCGATATTGAGTGCATTACCGTGGTGAATGTGATTGTTGATCAGAGCGGAAAGAAGATTGTGGGCCGCTGATACAGCCGGAAAATCTGAGGTGAAAAGCAAGTTGATCTTGTCGCTGGGTTCAACCTTCGATTTTCCTCCTCCAGTGGCACCTCCCTTAATACCGAAACAGGGTCCAAGAGATGGTTCTCTGAGTGCAACTATGGTGTTCTTTCCCAGTGACATGAGAGCTTGAGAAAGACCTATTGATGTGGTTGTTTTGCCCTCACCTGCGGGTGTCGGATTTGTGGCTGTAACGAGGATAAGTTTACCATCTGGCTTGTTCTCAAGCTTTTTTAGAATATTTATCGGAATTTTTGCCATGTAATGACCGTAAGGTTCGATATCGTCAGCAGATAAGCCTATACTCTTAACAACATCTTCAATCTTCTTTAATGCCATGATAATCACTATCCCGGGCGGTCTTAACCCGCTTTATGGTATATCACTTCAGTATATTTATTGAAAACGGTTATTGCAAATCCCCATATGTTCTCATTAAAACATCTCATCGTGAAAATCTTCTGCCTGATCTTCTAAAGATCATCGTTCCCGTGGAGAACATTCTTAAGCCTATGAGTGATGAGAAAATTGGTTTAAATAATTAACCTATTTTTATTTTAAAATATAAATACCCGGGTAAGTGCCCTTCACGTTTATGAGATTTGCACCACATTATGTTCGCTTAACTGAACGACATTTCACTTTTAATGTATTCCTGATCATCGCTCTATGCAGAAAAAAGCGACCACTTCTTGAAAAAAGGGTAAAATAATTAGTGATAACGGCAGGGT
>WAQW01000019.1 GCA_015520045.1 Thermoplasmata archaeon
TTCCTTCATGTTGGTTATCTTCACCTCATCCTTTTCCTTCTCATCATTCTCATCCATCTCTTTCAGGTATTCACTGATCTTTTTGTCCATCTCAGCAAGTTGCTTTTTAACCGTGTTCCTCTTATAGTTCCTGCTTCTTGAATCCCATGCTTTGATCTCTGTTCCATCTATGGCTATTGCCTTCAGGGGAAAAGGCCATTGCCCATGCACTGTTCGTTGAATGGAGGGAAAACTGTTTGATGTGATCTATGTTATCCTTCCTGAAACCAGATATTGTTTTGAAATCCGGATGCAACCTTCATATGTGCAACATAACCTCAGGGTTGCGATAACATTCTCCCTCAAGCTTCCTTGAGGATCGTATTGCATTGTAATAACCCCAGATATATAGTTTCATCAGATCACGCGGATCGTATGAGGGCCTTCCCGGACCTTCCACGGGGGAGGAATGCCTGAAACCCATCTCTTTGAGATCAATGCTGTCAACAAATGCATCTATGAATCTTGCAGAGTTATCCTCTGCAATATAGTTCTCAATCATGTAAGGAAGCAACAGGAGCTGTCTCCTGCCTGTACCTGAAATATACGATCCACTCATCACTCAGTATATTGACGCTTCATGAATAAATCTATCCCTTCATGAAGCTATAATACGGAATACAGGAATTTTCACACAGTCTCTATACCCCTATCCTAACCACCTATTGATGATCAATTTCAGGGCCCATGGCAATGATCTGATACCTGGCAGATCATCCCAGCAGAAACTGCAAGGTGATCGTACCGTTTTGCCACATATTGACGGCATGGATATACCACATGCACATACATGTAACATATACATGCAGAAATTGATCGTCAATGATCGTCAATTTATGCGTCAATACGAATATAATTATGCAAATATTTAATGGATACACCGCACTTTACAGCTTTATGGAGAATGTAGGGTAAAGATCAACATTTTATTCATGGGATAGAGATAGAAATCGTATTTTACTGCTTCATGGAGATAAGTCAACATTATTCTAAATGAATATTATAAAAATATACTCATATAACATTGATCGTCAATGATCCGTCAATATTGATCAATTGCATTGACTTTTTTGATCAATATTGACTTTTCATACACTTTTAGGGTATCGACTATAAGATATGGGATGAATATATCCATTTAAACTATATCTCTTATGGGATACGGGGTGATTGACTCATGTCGTCATACTCTTGCAAATGCAGAATGAAGTAGGCTGCAAAGTAAAATTACACAGTTAGGATTTAATAGTTCATTTTTCACAACACGGTGGTGGCGATATCACTTGCCTGAATATCATTTAAGAAAAGATTTGGGGACGGGGGACGGTGTAGCACTAGAAGAAAACACTGGATATGCGTTCCAAGTTATGCCGGGGCAGCAGATCAATACAGCGGCTCACTAAGTAGATAGGAACTTGCTTATTCTTTCAATAACTTTTTCCTGATCGATTCCAATGTCTTCAATCCTTAAACCTGGCATCACTTTTTTCGTTTTCCTCTCCTTCTCGCTCAAAAACATCATATTGGGGAGGGTCGAGATTGCCTGCCTCAATTTAGCCTGGAGTTCTTCCCCGTCATATTCCTGCAACCTTCTATTCTCAACCAGTTCAGTTTTTATTCTCTCGTAAAGGGCATACTTCCTGGCAGAAATCACGATTATTATTTCTGATTCCTCACTCATATCATTTATCACCTACGAAACTACAAACCCTGCAAATTGGTTAAATCCATGTTTAATTGATTCTGAGAGTGCCTCCCTCATCATATCAGAATATGGTTCCGCATGCACTTTGCCTTTGCTTGCCATATCCATAACCAGATTTTGTGATCTTTCCATGATGTTCTCAACAGCTTCATTTTGGAGATCCCTTTTCCTCTTAAGTGAATCTTTCTTGTTACGCTGCCTCCAACTTTCGATTGCATTATCGAATTCATGCACCATTTTTGCGTACTTATAGGCTTTGTAAATATCATATGCCGCAACAACTGGGGCCATGCCTGGTAAAGGCGACAGAGCATGCATTATAGAACCTAACAACAATTTCCTTCCAATGCTTGTAGTAAATAGAGATTTAATCGACTTTCTTTTGTTTAGATGTCCTTGGAATCTTGATGCAGGGTTTGAGCGGTTTATATTGTGGCTATGCGGGATTCTTGATTTGGGGGGCTGGGCGTGGTTTAACGTTCGTTGTGCTATGCGGAAAGACCCTGGAATGTATGACAAACCATTGCGACGCTTACGACGTTCCTCCCCTCTCTTAAATCCACGCACCATGATTATTCCTCAATAGACCGATAACATATTAGATCCATTAGTATATAAAAATATTGGGTAAAAATGGGGTAAACCAGTATGAAGCCCCTTTAAATTTGAATTTGTCTCCTTGTTCTTTCGTAGAGCCTCTCAATTCACGATACCCCTTTATCCAAATCTTCCATTGTTTATTGTTTCCTCGATGGTTTCAGGAGGCATCCTTTCATTTTTCATGAGATTTTCCCTATGGGTTTCTCCCATGGTTTCTGGCTCTAGTTGGTACGGTTAGTTCTTTCTTATACACAA
>WAQW01000020.1 GCA_015520045.1 Thermoplasmata archaeon
GTATAGTTCACAACAGTGGAATTTGAAACGAAGCTCTCGTTCTGGAGAGAATCATCAAGTGCGGGAACTCCGTTGTCAACTATTGAGGCAACTCTCTTGATATCAGAATAACCTGCCAGGTTCGTTGCCGTGATCTCCATAGTGTAGTGTCCATTGGGAAAGAGCGTGCTGTTTACACTCACATTCTCATTCCTTGATGCAAATGTAACGTTGTCAATTTTTACATAAACAGAATATGGGAGAGAGGAGTTAATCCCGATATGAACGATGCTTCTGCCCGTAAGGACATAGTGGTTTTCATGTGTAAAATTTATGTGGTCTTCTGAAAAAGGAGATGTTGTGGAAAAGTTCAATATGAAAACCTCCCCGCTCTGGGCAATGAATGCTACCGATCCTCCGTACCACGCCCGAACCTGCTCCGAACGGGGAAGTGATATTCTCTGAAAAATACCGCCCCCGGAAAGGCACAGGAAACCTCCTGAGGTGGATAGGAGCGAAGATCCGCCGGAGGAGAGGGCGATGAGCTGGGTTGCATATCCGAAACCTGGAATTATGCGGAAATGCTCGCCCATCACCATGTCGGTACCTCCTGAATATGATATAGAAGATGATATATTCACGCTGGTTGAAGATGTTGATGTTACATGCAGTGAACCAACAAACGGTGAGATTCTGCTCTTTGAGATGATACTAAACGCATAGGTTTCCAGGGAAATGGAGTACCGGGTAACCGTGCGGTTTTTTCCGTTGTAGAGTGAAAGATCGTAGTTCTCGCTATGGAGAGAACCACTGAGAATGGTGAGGTTTGGAGATGAATCTGGAAGCCTGAATCCGTACAAAGGCATTAAGCTGGAAGAGTTGAACATTTCAATGGATCCGTCACCGGAGATCCACATTATCTGATTCCCGGTGTGCTGGAGGTAGAATGGATAACCACCGGGGCTTTTCACCCCCATCACCGATATATCGCGGGCAATCTTTCTGATCGAAACGAGATCTGCGTTAATGCCGTAATTGAATGCGTAGATGTAAGCCTGCGGGGTGTTAAGTCCAGATATCCATCTTATGCTCGATGCATTCTCTGGATTGTAGATCAGAGAATCCGTGTGGTTGTAATAATTGTAAGAATGGATTGACCCATCTTCGGCAACAAAGAGGATCGAGTTTGTTCTCTCATTGAAGAGATTCTGACCGCTGTAATTCACGAAAAGACCATATGGAAAAGATTCCTGCAAATCCTTCTGCAGATGGAGGGAGCCATTTCCCGAATCCTCTGAGGCAATGATGGCTGGCATCCTGTCTCTTGCAGATATGTTATACAGCGTGACATTGGTATACTGGCCACCTATGGACAAATTGAGATCATCAGGCGATGAATGGAGATCATCCAGAAAACCGATGGGAAATGAGAAGTTTCCGCTACCAATGCTTTTCTCCTCCACGTATATGTCTGAGGTGTTTGTATCAAGAACGATGCTCAGTATATCAAGAGCATTCATGGGTGGCTCATAGGGTATCTTGGTTTTGTTTCCTGATGCATTGATGATGGATGCGTATCCACCTGCATCTCCGAACGATAGATTCAGGAGTAGGTTCTGTCCACTTGAAACGGTGATGTAGTTTTCTGTCAGGCCCGCACTGAGGCGGTTGTTCCACGAGAAAAGGAGGCTGACATTCTTCACTGCTGATAGGTTAAGCCCGATCTTCAGAAATGACCAAAGGGAGTAGTGATCCGATCTGACTGAGAGCCCCTGTATTATGCCCCTTGAACCGCCCACCGTAAAGTTCGACCGGGCTCCATATAGGGAAAAATCAAAATGAGAGGAATTTTTCGGAAATGATCCGTCTGCCAGAGAGGTGAAGTTGTAGTACGAAAACTTTCCCTGCACGTTTTCATTAAGAATCTCATTCCTCTGAATATGTACGGGAAATGTGAGGATCATTATAACAACTGCAATTATGGCAATGATTCGCATTAAGGGGGATCGAGAGAATTTTGAAAAAGGTTGCCTCTTTCCGTATCGATAACGCATGGGATAATTTTATACTCTTTAGCTATGTCATGTGATCATATGATCAGAGTTGGAATAAATGGATATGGCACAATCGGCAGGAGGGTTGCCCATGCGGTTTCCCTGCAGAAGGACATGGAGATCTCCGGGGTTGTGAAGACGAAACCTGATTATGTTGCAAAGCTCGCCTCCCTGAATTTCAAGGTTTTTGTACCTGATAAATCCTACATTGAAAAATTCGAGGAAAACGGTATGAGTGTTGCCGGCACTCTGGATGATCTGATCTCTGGGTCTGATGTGATTGTGGACTCGGGTCCCGAGGGTATGGGCGAGAAACACTCGGAAATTTACAGAAGATCCGGTGTGAAGGCGATCCTGGAAGGCGGAGAGAAGAGCACCGCCGCAGAGGCGAGTTTCAACGCCTATTCCAATTACTCGCAATCCATCGGCAAAAAGATCACCCGGGTGGTTTCGTGCAACACAACCGCCCTGGCGAGAACGGCCTTTCCGGTCATGGAATCATTCGGAATAAAGCGTATCAGGGCCACACTGGTTAGAAGAGCCACGGATCCGAATGACAGCAAGAAGGGACCCATCAATGCCATCGAACCGAGTCTCAAGATACCCTCACACCATGCGGAGGACCTGAAAACGGTGCTTGGTGATGTTGATGTTGATACTGTTGCAATAAAGGTACCGACAACTCTCATGCATGTGCATTCGGTGACCATTGAAACCAAGAAACCGGTCAACCGTGATGCCCTCATCGATGTCTGGTCATCCCGCAGGAGGATAATGTTAATCAGCGGTAACGATGGAAGAAAAAGCACCGCTCAGGTTATGGATATGGCAAGGGAGCTGGGCAGGGACCGCTCCGATCTCTATGAGATAGCGGTCTGGATGGAAAGCATCAATGCTCACGGAAATGAGATCAGCTACATGCAGGCGGTACATCAGGAGAGCGACGTTGTTCCTGAAAACGTTGATGCTATAAGGGCCCTCATGGGCTTCATGGACAGCGAGGAATCTATATCCAGGACCGATCAATCGCTGGGAATAAAAGGAAGGGTGATATGAGTGTCTGAGGATGATAACAGCGGGCAGACTGAAGACGAGAGAAGGATAGAGGACCTTCCCGGTGTTGGGGAGGTTACCGCGGAGAAGCTGAGAGAGAGTGGCTATGATAACATTCTTACCATTGCTGTCGCATCACCGAAAGACCTTTCAGAGGTTACCGGGATTGCGGAGGGAGCTGCTGCCAGGATCATTGCAGCAGCAAGGAAAATGGCTGATGTCGGAAAATTTGAAACCGGTGATGAAATCCTCAAGAAGAGGGAATCCGTCCTGAAGCTCACCACCGGCTCGAAGTCACTTGATGATCTTCTCGGTGGGGGGCTCGAAACGCAGGCCATTACTGAATTTTTTGGGGAGTTCGGTTCGGGCAAAACTCAGATAATGCATCAGCTGGCGGTTAACTGCACAGGTCCGGAGGATCAGGGAGGATTCGATGCCGATGCTCTTATCATAGACACGGAAAATACATTCAGACCTGAGAGGATAAAGCAGATGGCCCTCCACAGGGGTTTTGATCCTGATGAGACGCTGAAGAGGATACACGTAGCTAGAGCTTACAACTCCCATCACCAGATACTTCTCGCGGAGCGGGCCATGGATGAAGCCAAAAAGTATAACATTAAACTCCTCATAGTGGATTCTCTGACATCGCATTTTCGTTCTGAGTATGTCGGTAGAGGGTCCCTGGCTGAAAGGCAGCAGCTTCTCAACAAGCACATGCACGATCTCCTGAGATTCTCCACTGTGTACAATGCAGTCATAGCGGTGACCAATCAGGTCTCAGCGAGGCCAGATATCTTCTTCGGAGATCCAACATCACCCATTGGAGGCAATATCGTTGGTCATGCTGCCACGTTCAGGATATACCTGAGAAAGAGCAAGGCCGGGAAGAGGATCGCGCGCCTGATTGATTCCCCATCTCTTCCGGAGGGCGAAGCTGTAGTTCAGGTCACTGAAGATGGCGTTACGGATATTTAGTGGGTAAGAAATCTCCCAGAGCGTGAAGGAATAGGTTTAAAATCCTGAAAAATAACATCAAATCTTAAAGGGCCGTGATGCTCTTCCTGAATATATCAAGTCCCCTGGCATTCAGCTCATCGGGAATGTTGAGCGCCCCCATGTATCTGAACACATTGGAATAGTGTCCGCAGGTATGCATCATCAGACCGTTTTTCAAGAGGTCGTGTTTGATACTGAGAACCTTTTTTGCATCCATCGGGGAATCTCTCCCATCTGAGAGCTCAATTCCTATCATAAAGCCTCTCCCCCTCACGTCCCTTATTTTTTCAGATCTGATTTCCCTGAACTCATCGAGCAATTTCTCACCTCTCCTCCTGATATCTCCGAGAACGTCAGGGATCTTTTTCAGCAGGGCAGTGCCTGCAGCCATGGCGAGAGGATTGGCACGGAACGTGCCCATGTGGAATGGTGTTGGTAACCTCTCATCATATTCAGATCTGTAATAGACAACAGACATCGGGATGCCGCCACCAACGGATTTGCTAGAGCAGACGATATCGGGCGCAATAGAATCCCACTCGAAGGCCCACATTTTTCCTGTCCTTCCCATACCGGTCTGTACCTCATCGACGATCATGATGATACCATAATCATCACAGAATTCCCTTAACTGTCTGAGAAACCCGGATGGCGGAACAATATACCCGCCCTCTCCCTGAATTGGTTCCACGATAAGGGAGTCCGGAGTGCCGTAGCCGCTCTCCGGATCTGTCATGATCTTTCTCAGGAGCCTCATAATGGATTCAACATCCGTATCATCCCAGACAGAGTATGGGTATGGTACCCTGATCACATCGAATCCCGATCCGTAGAAGCTCTCCTTGTATTTTTTTCCAGACGTTGCGGCTATAACGCCACCAGAAATACCATGGTACGCACCCTCGAAGGCAATGGTAGGGGCACCCCTTCCACTTATTGTGTGAGCCATATTTATGGCGGTTTCACACGCATCTGCGCCGCTTATTCCAAATACTGTTTTATAATCTCTCATTTTTTGCGGAAAGGAATTCCTGAATGCTTTCAGAAAATCTATTCTGATTTCAGTAGGAATCTCGAGAGCGTGCCATATGAGGTCCATCTGATCCTTCACTGCTTTCCTGATAACATCAGAGAAGCCTAGGTTCAAAACAGAGATACCGGTAAACCAGTCTATGAAGAAGTTTCCATCAACATCCTCTATTACTGACCCATCAGCCCGCTTTATGGCGATGGGAAATGATGCAGGATATACAACCGTGTTCGTTTCAAGCTTTCCCTGGCTCTCAAGGATTTTTCTGCTTCTGGGTCCGGGGATGTCGGTTATAATTCTGGGAATATTTTCATATCCATTCCCATTATGATTTTTCGGATCGCTGGTCATGTTCATCGGTGTATGATAGGATATAATTATATAAATATCTGTTACTTATTTCTCATTCTCTGCTTATATCACAAATTTTTTCCATATAATAGGGTCTTTGAACATAATATTTTTCCACGATGCTCACCACTTAAATAATATATCGGTATACCACAAACATGGACGTATTCGACAGGAGGATTTTGAAAGCACTGATTTCAAACTCCAAATCCACGTTGAGGGAAATCGGAAGAAAGGCCGGGCTCTTTTCTGCATCATCTATAAGCAAGAGAATCAGCTCTCTGGAAGCAGAGGGATACATCAAGGGATACCGTGCCGTGATAGATTATGAAAAGCTGGGCTATAACTTCATAACTGTAACCCTCATTCGAGCAAAATACAGGGAGAACTACTCAAAGGAGATCGGAAAAAAACTCAGCCAGATTCCCGGTGTAATCTCTGTTTATTTCCTTCTCGGAGAGATAGATTTCATTGTCATTACGGTTTCAAAAAACAAGGATGATTACGCCAGGATCCTGGATAGGATATCATCTATAGATGGGATAATACGATCTGATACCAGAACTATCCTCGAAACTTACAAGGAACATGATTTCACGAATATAGAGATTTGAAGTTAAAGCAAAACACTTTACATCAGGGCGTTGAAAGCAGATCTGGCTTATAATCCCAGCTAAAGTCCTTTATGGAACCTATAATGATCAAAGAGTTTGATACATTCATTTCTCTGTTTCAGGAAGATGTACCAACAGCCTTCGATCGTATGGGCTCTGGTGGCGGTTAGCCCGTCCAGTGGTAATTGATCAATTTTTTAGATAACATTCAAAGATGGATCTCCTCAACATACTGTGGGTAATTCTTTAATCCATTAACATTGAGGAAATAAGTGATTAAAGGCCCATCTTTGAGATTCCGCCCTGAATTTCCTCTGCAGAACGGAATAATACACTTTATAAAGTTTGTTTAACTAATATGCTGTACCATCTTTTGAGAATACTCTTACCCATACGATCCTGAGGAGAACCCCAAAAATTGTTATAAATGCTTTATTTAACACGGGATCCTATAATCCCATGTTTATGTAAAATCCCAATAAATATGAAACGATTTTTTTTAATTTAAGATATCTGCGAATAAAATTTCGATTTTGATCCGTAGCGTCCCATATTTTGTGTATTTATAAAGGATACCTCTCCTGAAACATTTCCTCTATCTCATCCTTGCATTTATAATATCCCCTTAATGTTCTTAGAGACCACTTATCATTTATCTCAACTACCCTGAGATAAATTATCTTCATAGCA
>WAQW01000021.1 GCA_015520045.1 Thermoplasmata archaeon
CGCTTTATACCGGGAATCCTGTGTATCCGCATGAAATATAATGCATTCGTTATATTTCATGTTTTCGCTACAGGATTCGAGATCAATAATTTGGGAGGATAATCAGAGATTTCAACTAAGAATTGACAATCTCACGAAATGCAAAAAGCATTAAAGTACAGCTTAATAATCCATTATGAGAAGCTCGGCTATATCCAAATTTTACAGGCTATCGGTTGAAGACAGGATTAAGAAGGTCGCAAACTTCGCAGACCTCAATCAGGAGGAAATTGATATCCTGCGTAACAATGGTTCCCTTCCCACTGAAGTGTCTGATCATATGGTTGAGAATTTTCTCTCCAACATAGAGATTCCTATGGGCATAGCCACCAACTTTATGATAAACGGAAAAGACTACCTGATACCCATGGCCATCGAAGAACCGTCTGTCATTGCTGCATGTTCAAACGCTGCCAAGATAGCAAGGGCTTCAGGAGGATTCACTTCCTTTTCCACCGATCCTCTGATGATCGGCCAGATTCAGCTGCTGGATATACCCTCTCCAGAAATTGCGACTGTCAAGATACAACTTCACAAACAGGAACTTTTATCCATGGCAAACGAGAAAAGCAAAACCCTCTCGTCAATGAATGCCGGTGCGAAGGATTTGTACACAACCTACTATGAATCACCTAAGGAAATGCTCATCGTAAACCTCATCGTGGATGTCAGGGACGCCATGGGAGCAAATATAGTGAACAGTATGTGCGAACATATATCATCAAAGGTGGAGGAACTTACTGGGGGAAGAGCAAATTTACGTATCCTGACCAACCTTTCTGACCTGAGAATATCATACTCTTTTGCGAGATTCAAATCTGATCTCATTGGGGGTGAAGATGTTTCCAGACGAATCGTCGAGGCATACGAATTTGCAGCTCAGGATATCCACAGAGCGGCAACGCACAATAAGGGTGTTATGAATGGCGTCGATGCAGTTCTGCTTGCCACACTAAATGATTGGAGAGCTGTTGAGGCTGGAGCACATGCATATCATTCCATAGCAGGTTATAAACCATTCACACGTTTCAGACTTGACAAAAACGGAGATCTACTTGGATCAATCAAACTACCCATTGCCGTTGGAACTGTTGGGGGAGCCACGAGATCGGTTCCAAAGGCGCAGATAACGAGGAAGATTCTGGGAGTGAAGAGTTCGAGCGAATTCGCGAACATCATAGCAGCTGTTGGACTCGCCCAGAACTTCGCTGCTCTCAGAGCCCTTGCTGATGAGGGGATACAGAAAGGCCATATGAAACTACACTCCAGAAACCTTGCCATCAGTGCTGGAGCCACAGGTAGGATTATCGATGTAATCTCCGAAAGAATGATCCAAGAAGGAAACATTTCCCTCACGCGAGCCAGGGAAATATTGAATTCAATTCGCAATGAACGGAATGAATAGAAAGATAAAGCCAAATGAGATGTGAGTGGGATGAGAGAGCTTATCAGTGAGGCGGAAAAACTCCTTGAAAAGGGAAAGACGATCGATTCAATAAGACTTCTCCAGCAATCTCTGAAATCAGAAGAGATTGACCGCGCCACTCTGGGTGATGCATGTTATCTTCTATCAGATGCCTATCACAGGTTGGGTAAAAACGAGGCTGAGAACGCCCTTAATTACGCAAAGGAGGCTCTCAATATCCATCGTTCCCTATCAGAAAAGGATTCCGTCATCGATGATTTAATCAATCTTGCACACATCTCGGCAGATTTTCATGGTATAGATGAAGCGAAGAAATATATTGAGGAGGCCGTTGATGAATGCACCAATGACACACAGAGATCCATAGTCTATCTTGCTTATGGTGACTTACTCTCTCTGACGAAAACCGGCAGGAAGATGGCTCTTGAACTATATGAAAAGGTACTCTCACTGGCCGGTGACAATATCTCTGAGAACTACTTTGCTGCAAAGTACGGCATTATCTCAACTCTCAGAGATGAGGGGAGAATCGAGGAGAGCTATAAACTCGCAAAGGAAGTGGTAGATGAGATCGGTGATTACTGTGCGACGTTGAGCAACAAAAAGCAGAAAGCTAATCTTAAAAAGTCACTCTCCTATATATATGACGTGGCCTCGGATCTAGCTATGGAGCTGAATCTTGTCAACGAAGCTCTGGAAATCGTGAAAAAAATGAAGGTTTGATCTTCAGAGAACAAGTATTTACTGTCCTTCAAGTTCTCTTATAAAATGTCGAACGTCGAGGGATTCCTCTGTGAGAATTGCAAGAAGAGCTATTTCATAATCAAGGTACTTCATCTTGTCATTGAGTTTCTTTGCGCGAATGGCTGCCTCCTCTCTGGTAAGCTTTCCACTCGCTGAAACGTATTCAAACATCCTTTCTATCAAAGGCTTCTCCACATCTGTGTAAAGTGCATTAAGATCAATGGAGAAATCCAGGGGAACCTTAATTCCTGAAACCGTGAAACTGGGCTTTAGTTTATCACCACTCTGCACGAGTATCTTATCCTCAATGGCTTTATTGACAAACTTGATGACCTCATCTTCTGACATATCCTTTCTCATATAGGATAACACTCTGACAAAATCCTGTAAGGTTAGATCTTGACCATCTTTCCGTGACATGGAAACTATGGCCACAATCTTTCTTGCAATATCCTTGTTCACCGTACCCTATGATAAATTAGAATAGTAAATTTTCGTTCTCCTGCTAAAGTAAATAATTATTAAATCTATATTGCATTAACAAATCAGGTTTGGATGGGTATCATCTACGATAACTGGGGAAGACTGCTCGGCAGTGTCAGAATACAGGTGAATACTTCCTGCAATCTTAACTGCAGTTTCTGTCACATGGAGGGCGTTTCCAGGAGTTCAAGCACGTTGTCTTCCGATGAGATTGAGAAGATAATTCAGGCTTTTCGATCCTTTGAGGTTAACAAGATAAAATTCACCGGTGGAGAACCATTAATGAGATCTGACATCGTCGATATTGTTAGGAGAGCTAGGAGACATATAACCGGCGACATATCAATGACAACAAACGGGATACTGCTTCCCAGATATTCAACCGAACTGAAAAGGGCTGGTCTTGATCGCCTAAACATTTCTATGCATGGAGCGGACGAAGAAACCGTAAGGATCATAACCGGTTCTTCATCACTATCCAGAATAAAGGATGGAGTTCTATCTGCGATCGATGCTGGTTTTAAAGATATCAAACTAAACTTTGTGGTTCTCAGAGACCTAAACGAAGGTTCCATAAGTGATATGGTTGAATTTGCATCGGAATATGGGCTCACTCTGCAGCTTATTGAATTACAATCGCCAAGAGAGGATGAGGACAGTGCCTACTATAGAAAATATCACCATGATCTTGTTGACATTGAAAAGGAAATCTCTAGCAGGGCTATTTTCATCGGTAGAAATTCCCTGCATTACAGGCCAGTTTACACCATAATCCACAAGGGTAAAACAGTTAAGGTGGAAATTGTAAGGCCCATGCACAATCCTCTCTTCTGCTCTGGTTGTACCCGGTTGCGTGTCACCTCAACGGGAAAGCTGAAAACCTGCCTCCTCGCAAAGAACGATTTTGTAGATATACGGTCAGACCTATCAGGAAGCGACTGGTTAAACCGGATCAGGGAGAAAATAAAAATCGCAATGTTCTTGAGAGAACCGTACTGGAGGAAAACACATGAAGTTAAGAATAATGTATTTCGCAAAATTGAGGGATCTGGCGGGCACATCTGATGAAACGGTTGTTTACGGGGGACAAACCGTTAGTGATCTCATGGGAACGCTGATGAAAACTCATCCTGGCCTATTGAATGCTGGCAAAATCATGTTTGCTGTAAATGAACAGTTTGTATCCCCTTCAGCAAAACTCAAGGATGGTGATGTTGTTGCCCTTCTCCCGCCTCTCAATGGAGGATAAGCTTCCTATGAATATTAACCGATATCGCGGACAGATAGCGTTGGAGGAAATTTCTATGGAAGGGCAGAAAAAGCTGTCATCCGCCCATGTATCAATTGTCGGTATAGGGGGAACCGGTTCCTCTGCCGCTGAACTGTTTTCGAGAATTGGGATAGGTACCCTAACGCTGATCGATCCTGATGTGGTTGCCGAGTCTGACTTACATCGGCAGGTGTTGTACTCAGAATCCGATGTTGGTACACCCAAGGTTGATGCTGCCTCCAACAGGCTGCGAGCGGAGAATGGAGATCTGACGATTCTTAAATTCAGGAATCGTCTGGATGAGTCAAATGCGGAGAGATTGCTCCTGGGATCTGATATTATTTATGATGGTACCGACAACTTCGAAAGCAGGGACACCTTGAACAGAGTGGCCGTTAGGACTAAAACACCCTTGGTAATGACATCTGCCGTGGATTATTACGGTCAGGTGAAGGCCATAATCCCCGGAGTTACTTCTTGCCTGGCATGCATAGGCTATCCTGAAGAGGGCGAGAATATCTCCTGCTCAACCATGGGGATATTCCCCCCTGTTCTCTCTTTCGTTGCCGCATTCGGAGTGAATCTGGCTGTGAAAATTCTTCTGAGTCTCCCTGTGTCGGGAGACTATTACCACCTCGATATGAAAAGCTTAACCGTTACAAAAATCACAGCACGGATAAATGAGAGATGCCCTGTTTGTGGTTCTCAATCTCATTAATCTTTGTTTGCTTCGTGGAGGGCATGACGGAGAATTTCCAGAATAAGAGGGATGCCGGTTTTTTGCGCATCCGGACTTCCAGGGAGACAAAATATGAGTTTTCTTCCATAGATGAAAAAGCTAGCATCTGAGAGATAAGCCATGGTTGAATTCGACCTCTTTCTGAAAAGCTCTCCAAAACCGGGCAGCTCCTTATCAGCAATCTTTCTTAGTGAGACGGTGGTCACATCAAGGTGTCCCGGACCTGTGCCACCCATGTAGACGAAACAATCGTACTCGTCAAAAAATCTGAAGAGTGTTTTGAAGATCTCTTTCTCGCTGTCTTTAATCAATGTTCTCCCTGAGTGAAATCCCATTTCTCTGGTGATCTTCTGCGCCACCTTACCGCTCTCGTC
Organism: Thermoplasmata archaeon; assembly: GCA_015520045.1. Lineage (GTDB taxonomy): Archaea > Thermoplasmatota > Thermoplasmata > Thermoplasmatales > Thermoplasmataceae > WAQW01. The sequence continues at coordinate 5,076 of WAQW01000021.1, forward strand.
ATTTTCCGCTGTACGGGTGGAACTTACGGTGATCAGTAGAATCCGTGGGATGTTGGAATCGTCTGCAAAATGATTTTCCCTTGTCATAGTTTTTCCTTCCTAATCACCCTAATGTTGCGGATGGCTGTATGGGGATAATTTCCCGATTCGTCCTTCTCAATATACTTGACCATGTCCCAGATGGTTAGTAACATTCCAGTAACGCAGGAAAGAGCCTCCATTTCAACTCCTGTACCATACTGGGCCACCACAGTACACTTCACTTCAACGCCATTACTGGTGATCTCCGTATCAGGTTCAACCGATGTGAGTGGAATCTGATGACAGTGCGGTATAAGATCCCACGTTCTCTTTGCCCACTGTATCCCTGCTATTTTAGAAATTTCAAGCACATCTCCCTTTTTTATTATGTTAGCTTTAATGCCCTCTACGGTTTCCCTGCGGAGATCGATGGAACCGGCAGCCTCAGCGATTCTTCTGACCTTCGGCTTCTCTGTGATATCTATCATCGCAAGATCATAAGTTCATTGCAAATCACTTATTATGTTTCCTATCAAATCTGATAGGTGGATGCTCACACATCTTCACATTTATGGATCAGTTCAAGATCTTCCTGAACATCTATGTCCAGAGCCTCGATATTGGTTATGTTAACAGCCCTCACTCTATTCATACGCCTTATCAGGTAACGGGCTCCTGCATCTCCTTTCAATTTTAAGAGCATAGGAAAATATCTCCTTGGTATCAGTATCGGTGGTATCAGAAGGCCATCTCGCCTTGAAGCAATGGGATCGCCCGGATGAGCGTAGTAGATCGATATGAGTGTGTTTATAAGGTAGGACTTCACACAAACCATATCTCCAAGAAGAATAACCACTGCATCAGAAAAAAGACTAACGGCTTCTAAACCAGCCTTTAATGAGTCGCTTAGCAGTTCACCGCTCGGAGAAACATAGGAGATCATCTTGCTACCTATGGTTGAGTGTCCCCTAATAGAATGTGTGACGCAAACAACATCATCAACGAGAGAATTAACAGCAGCGCTGATCACGTGCTCAAGAAGACCTCTCCCCTTCACCCTGACCTCAAGTTTATTTCTTCCGAACCGTCTTGACTCTCCGGCAGCGAGAACAACGGCGCTGATCCTCATAATATTCTGACAACCCTTCAGATTATTTAATTGATTTTGGCACAGCACTACAGGCATCGCATATCCATTCCGGAGAGAATGCCATGTGTCGAATGATAACTAAGAAATGTAGTTATATGACAGTACATTTCATAACTTATGGGATTCACTCCGGCGAGTTTTGAATACAGACGCCCCTCCACACTGAATGAGGCTCTTGAGCTGATATCCGATCTGAGTGGGGATGTTCGGATACTGGCCGGTGGTCAGAGCCTCATACCTCTCTTAAAGACGCGCGTAGCCTCTTATGACTACCTGATTGACATAAACGGTATCCGATCCCTGAACTACTACGTTCATGATAGTGATGGAGATTTCTATGGGCCCCTTTACAGAATCGGCTCTATAGCCAACAATGATGTTATAAAAGAGAATTTTCCATCGATTAATGAAGCAGCACGTTCCGTGGCAGATACGCAGATAAGAAATATGGGTACCATAGGAGGAAACATATCACATTCCGATCCTGGAAATGATATTCCTCCCGTGATTCTGTCACTTGATGCTGTCATCACACTTCGCTCGAAGAAACAGGAGAGAAGGGTACACTCACCCGACTTCTTTTACGGTCCTTATGAGAATGCCATTGGCCCTGATGAAATTCTCGTCGGGATAGAGATTCCGAGGTTGAAAGCAAACACGGGCACGTCTTTCGTAAAGTTCAGAGGCACGGCAAGAGAGTTTAGCCTTTCCAGTGCAGCGTCAAGAATTACTGTGGATGGGGATCTCAGGGTTTCCAACGCGGTTGTGGTTCTGGCATCCTGTCTGATGAAACCAACGAGGTTGGAGGAGATAGAGGCCGAGTTGATGGACCGTAATCTATCGGGTGATGTACCTGTGTCATCAAATGATCTGAAGGTAAAAGAAGATGAGTTTTTCTACAGATCGGAGGTATCGTTTGACTATCTTATAAAGGTCATCATTCATACGCTTAAAAGCAGTATCAGGAGTGCATACCGGAGGGCTATAAAGGGGGTAAACAATGGAGCTTAAGTTCACCCTTAATGGAGAAAAGAGGCAGATAGACGTAGAGCCAAGAAAGCTTCTCATAGATGTCCTTAGAGATGATTTTGGTCTTACTTCAGTTCACTCTGGCTGTGATACCGCCATGTGTGGTGCCTGTACTGTTCTTGTGGATGGAAAACCAGTAAAGTCGTGCAACCTCCTTGCAATGCAGGTGCAGGATTCTGAGGTTCAAACACTGGAGGGTCTATCCAATGAACACAGGATGAAAATACTGAAAAAGAGTTTCCTGAAGAATCACGGATTGCAGTGTGGTTTCTGCACCTCTGGCATGCTCATATCTTCATTCTATCTTCTAAAGAAAGGAAGAGAAAGCGATGATGATGAAATAAGGGAAGCAATAGAGGGGAACATTTGCAGATGTACGGGCTATGTATCAATTGTAAAATCAATCAGGGAAGCAGATGACATACTGAATAAAACTTCTCTGGAAGAGCTTGAAATGAAGGGTGAAGGAAGATGAGTACCTTTGAAGATAAGGTAAATGGCAGAGGTCTCTTCATAGATGATGTCAGGTTGCCTGACATGCAATATGTTGCATTTTTCAGGAGTGAGTACGCCAGAGCACGGGTGAAACATGTTAAGGCAGATTTCACTTCGAGAGATCTTCAGGGAATAGCCGCAGCGGCGGGAGAAGGCTCCGAATCAGATGTCAGAACTCCCTTCAGAGAGCCCATTCTCGCCGGTGATGTGGTCTCATATGTTGGTCAACCCATTGCTGCTGTGGTGGGTAGGACGAAATATGAGGCTGAGGATAAACTATCAGAAGTGGAGGTTGACTACGAACCTCTGGAACCTCTCGTTGATCCTGAAGGAGCGATCAATTCAGAGCCAATTCTTCCGGATGCTGAGAGCAACATTATAGCTGAGAACTATCTCGGCAAAGATTTTAATGTGGATGCCAGTGTTGTGGTTGAGGAGCGTCTGTATATCCCCCGAATTCTGACGAATCCCATCGAGACGCGTGGGCTGGTAGCACATTACGATGGCAACAACCTCACTGTCTGGATTTCAACCCAGTCGGTGTACAGCATAAAAGAGGCATTTTCACGATCACTTTCCCTCGATCCTGATAAGATTAGGGTTATCCAGGTTGATACCGGTGGCGCATTTGGCCTAAAAGGAGGTTTCTACCCAGAATATGCCGTGGTCGCACTCATTTCCATGAGAACCGGAAAACCAATGAAATGGATCGAGAGCAGAAGTGAACACATCGTGGCATCCAGACCGGGAAGAGGAGCGATCGGTAAGATCAAACTTTACGCTGATACCAGAGGTAAGGTTCTCGGGTTGAAAGGGGACATCATTGTCGATGCCGGTGCCTATGACACAGGCATGGGGAGTTTTGCCGCCTCCTATATAGCCTATCAGCTATCGGGCCCATACGCTATTGACAGACAGTATATTCACGCAGTTTCTGTCGCCACAAATAAGGCTCCCCTTGGGCCTTATCGTGGTGCTGGCCGTCCCGAGGCAGCCTACTTTATGGAGCGTATGATGGACCAACTTGCAAAAAGGCTTGCCATTGATCCGATCGATGTGCGTCTGAGGAATCTCTCATCTTCCAGCTTTGTTTCACCAACGGGTCTCAAGATCGACCCTGCCAGGCCGTTCTTTGAGAGAGCACTGCGCGAAATGGAGTACGAAAGGTACAGGGGAATGAAACCGGGCGTGAGTTTCTTCGTCCTTGTGCCAGCTGCAAGTGGGGGAGAGGGATGTAAAATTACAGTAAGAGATGGTCTTGTGCATGTATGGCTGGGAGGTTCAACACACGGCCAGCGTCACGATCTCCTTGTATCAAAAATAGTTTCCAGCGAACTTGGTGTGGATCGCGGTTCCATTGTTTATGAACTATCAGATAGTGGAGAGTTGTCGAAGGGAATAGGAGCGTGGGGGAGCAGGACCGCTATTGTTGGCGGTAACGCCGTGATACAGGCCTGCAGGAAATTAAAAGATGAGATAGTAAAAGAAAAAGGTGGATATTCTCCGTCCATGCTTACGGACCTAAATAAATCGGTTGAGGTGTTTGCCGATTTTAGGGGCTCTCTTAACAGCTTCGGAGCAAATCTTGCCACTGTTCAAATAAATGAGCTGAGTCAGGTAGATGTTCTTGACGTTGTATGTTACTACGATGTAGGCAGGGCCATCAATGAATCTGTTGTAAGAGAACAGATAGAAGGTGGAACAATTCAGGGAATCGGCCAGGTATTATCAGAGAAACTCGCCTACGGCAAAGATGGACAGGTTTTAACATCATCCATATCAGATGCCGGGGTATTAAGATCAACCGATTTCAGAGGAAGGATAACAGTTAAAATAGCCGAGTTTCCTTCCGATTTGCCCCATGGAGCCAAGGGAGTTGGGGAATCACCAACCATCGGGGTACCTCCAGCAATTGTATCAGCAATCGAAAATGTTTCCGGGGTGAAGATCCTCAATACCCCTATTGATCCCCTTTCCCTTACAAGGAGGGAAAATGAGTGAGCCGGGCGTTGAAAGAGGGAGATTCCCTGTATGTGGCTCTTAGGGACTCTCCGATAGAAGAGGAAAACAGCTGCGCGAATACTGCGGGTTCCGTGATCGTTTTCAATGGTATTGTTAGATTGTACGAGGATGGAGAGGAGATCAATGGCCTATTTTATGAAGCTTACGATGATATGGCCCTAAAGATGCTTCAGAAAATTGCCAGGGACGCTCTCTCAAAGAAAAACATTCTGAGTGTGAGAATTCTCCACAGGCTTGGTTTTGTGAGAGTAGGGGAGGTTGCTCTTCTCGTGACGGTGTGTTCTATGCACAGGAGAGAGGGATTTTTAGCATGTGAGGAGGTTGTGGACAGAGTGAAGGGTGAGGTTCCAATATGGAAGCAGGTTGTGTACTCCTCAGGAAGGAGAGAGTGGAAAGATCCTGAAGGCTACCGTGATATGAGAAAGGGTCATGCAATCACAAATGTCGAGCATAGCGATTCCACTGGAATGTTCTGAATAATCTCTGTTCTCTCAACAATCTGAACCTCTACCGAAGGTAGCAACGAAAAGGTAGTATGATTGTTAATGTGGATAAAACATCAGATTCAGCTGAATACGGCATATTCTTCGAATTCTTTTAATGCATTGCGATATCAGGAATCCCATGAGAGGAATAAGTCTGATGTCAGGTGGAAAAGATTCCTTCCTTGCGAGTATCATTTCAATATCTCAGGGAGTAAAGCTGGAATACGCCCTGTCTGTTCTTCCTGAGGAGGAATCTCTAATGTTTCATGTACCAAACATCAGACATAGCCACCGGGTCTCATCCCTTTTGGGTCTTAAGACAAGATACATTAAAGAGAGGGATTTTGAAGAGTATCTGTCAGGTTTGAGAAATGATGGGATAGAGTGTGTTGTCTCTGGAGCCATTGCATCTGATTATCAGAAAACGAAAATAGAGAAACTTTGCACCCAGCACGATCTTGTTTCCTGCACACCTCTGTGGAGAAAGGAGCAGGAAACGATTATGATGGAGGTTATGAATTCTGGCATTGAGGCCATTATCGTTTCTGTTTCAGCAGAGGGTCTCGATACAAGTTTTCTGGGAAGGGTTTTGAATTTCGATCTGTTGAACAGGTTCAGAGAACTTATAAAGAGGCGTGAATTCAATATCTCCGGCGAGGGGGGAGAATACGAAACTTTCGTAACCGGCATGAGAGGGTACGGCAACCTCTCTATCCTGAAAAGCAAGATCCACTGGTCAGGATCGAGTGGTTATCTGGAAATTCTGGAGATCGAGGAAACATCATGACTAAATAGGTTGGCGCTCAACTTCCAGTTGATCCCAGGTGGGATATTCTTCCACCTCAAAGAGAGCATAGGGTATTTTATTGCGTAAGTTTCTGATCATTTCAGATGAAACCTCAACCCTGTTCCTGGCGTAGTTGATACGGTACTCGCCTTTACTCAGGCCAACTTTTCGGAGATCGTTTACGATTTCCTTGATGTTCCCACCCTCCACCGTGCCTTTGACTATCGTACCATCTTCTGTTATCATGTCGATGTCCTCAGCAATATTTCTGGCTCTTCTGAGCAGCCTGTTCCTCAGCTGAGTACCATCTTTAAAAGAGGCCGAACAGTAATGAACATTATAATCCGGGAACATCTCAATAATTCTCTTCGCAAGATCCTCACTACCGGAGGCTCCAGCGGAGACATCGTTTTTCACATCATATCCTCTCTGCAGAAGATTAACATAATTTGTTTCAGAGAATTCAAGTTCATTCAGGTTTACGAAGTTGACACCAGATCGCTCTGCGAAGGAAACAAGCTTCTCGAGCCGATCATCAAAATTCGGAAGCGAAGGGACCTCAATGCCAACGGAAAGACCCGATTCTATTGCCCAATTGATTCTGTCGAGGTAAACTGAATCATCAGCTCTATCCCAGATAGTTTCAGGAATGTGAAAGCGTATTTCATCGAGGCCCGCCTCGGCAAGAGATGATATCGATGATCTCGATCCGGTTATCGTGTATAGATGTATGTGATGTTCACTCCCAAATTCAGTTTTCAAGAGACTGATATATTTGAGCGTTCTGTCAAGGTATTTCAGAGGATCGCCGCCCGTTATGCCTGTTCCCATAGCGTCTATCAGTTTTGCCTCCAGGATAATATCATTTATGTTGTGAACGGGCATTTCATCTGCGTAAGAAATATCGGCCACCTTCTTCTCAGATGAGAGCGGACAGTAAAAACAACCAGCATCGCATCTTCCAGAGACAAAAAGAACCATTTTGGCCCCTAGAGCGCACTGTTTGCAGCCTTCAGGCAGTTCGCCAGAGTACACCGACCCATCGAAAAATGATTTCATCCATGGGCGATTTATTTTGAGTATTAATAATCAATCGAGAAGGGTCTTTTGTGTTTTGCCCCTTGGGAGAGACTGCAGTTGCCGAATATCAAGCCCATTCAGAAGTGACAGTCGAAGGATCTTTTTAACGATGTTATCCTCCACCCTGAGAGGTTCCATCATTATGTTGCTCTCGGGAATCGATATGCCAAAACTAGCAAGCTGTTTTATGTACTCTTTTCGCTCAGGTGGGATGACTTTTCTGTAATCCCTGGGAATGCCAACTCCGCACCTCTCAAGCTCCTTCAGAAAGATCGGCCTGTTGAACAGATCGTTCATAACCATAAGTGCATAATCAGCTTCCCTGTCATCAGACAGTTCCCTCACGGATTCCCCTATAATCGCATAGATATCTCTCTTCAGAACATTGTTTACCGAATATATCTTCGATGGTTTGATCTCTCGCTCTTTCAGTATCCCAACATCGGCCAATGCCATAAGGTAGCCCGTAAGAGTGAGGCGATGAATCTTCCTGTTGGAATTGGTGAGTTCCTTTAGGACACCTGAGATTGAGTTCTCTCCACCGCTCAGGATCCTAAGAATGATGTTATTCAACTTTTCTTTATGATCTAGAGTGGAAGCCATCTTAGTTCCACCACCTTTTCTCTTGCAAGTAATATCGCTTTAGCGGTTTCCCTGACAGTTTCACTGCATATCCTGCCGGACACACCAAGAAACTTAGAGGGGTTCAGAGCCTTTTTAATATCTTTCTCCGTTATTGCAATAGTCGTAACTGATGCAAGAATATTCCTGGCAAAGCCCTCTCCGGATTCCACAGATCGGATGGCCGCCTTTCTTACGATCTCATGCGCATCCTGGCGGGGAATACCCCTAACTGTCAGGAGCTTTACCACTGATTCTGACATTGCGAGTTTATCTCTCCTGAGATTCTGTCTCATTCTTTTTTCATTTACATAGAGTGAGGAGAGAATGCTGTTAAGTTTGTGAACAACAAAATCGGTAAGTATCGATGCATATGGAATGGTAAACCTTTCAAGAGCACTGTTAGTAAGATCCCTTTCGTGCCAGTATATCGACCCTTCGTACTGGGGGACTATGAGGGTGCGTACCATTCTGGAAAGACTGCACACCGTTTCAGAATCAACGGGGTTTTGCTTAGAGGGCATCGAACTGGAGCCTACCTGTGATTCCTTGTTGAAAAATTCGTGGATTTCCCCTATTTCCGGCCTCTGTAAATTGCGAATCTCAGTTGCAAGCCTTTCGACGGTCACGACGATATTGTTCAGGATGGATAGAAATTCAATATACCTGTCTCTTCCAACCAGCTGAGTTGGGTTGTTCTCTGCCTTAAGGCCTATGATTTCCATTGCACGTTTCTGAACCTTTAGTGCCTGCCTTCCCACAAATGCTCCAGTACCCACAGGTCCCATCAGTTTGCCCACCAGAATACGATCAATAGCCTGGAGCATTCTGATGGTATGCCGCTGAAATTCCGAAAGGAAAACAGCCATTTTCAGGCCAAAAGTGATTGGGCTTGCGTGCTGGCCGTGCGTGCGACCGAGCATTACCGAGTTTTTGTACTTCGTAACGAGGCTCTGCAATGTTTCCTGAATTTCCACCAGCTTCTCCAGAAAAAGGGCAAGGAACTCCTTTACCTGAAGGGCAGTGGCCGTGTCGTTCACATCATTGGATGTGAGGCCATAGTGAACAAACGCACCCTCTTTTCCAACCTTCATGGAGAGAACCTTAACCATGGCCATGACATCGTGGTTTATCCTCCGTTCCTCGTTTTTCACTTCAACAGGTGTTATTTTACCCTCTCTGTAGACCTCGGCGATTTTTTCAGATACGTCTCTTGGGACTATGTTAAAGTCAGACTGTGCGCGAGCTGCAGCGTATTCAACAAGCACCATTTTAAGAAGTCTGCTGCTCTCGGAAAAAATATTCTTTACTTCCGGTCTACCATAGCGATAGTCGATGGGAGAAACCAGCGAGCTATAATTGTTCTCTAGCATTCAATCACTCCAGGCGTACTTCTCTTTCATAGAAGTATTTTGTGTCTATAACCCAGGAGATCATTTTGATCTTCCTTTCGTGTAGACCACGAATATTACACCAAGTCCAACCGCACCAATACCTATGAGTATGTACAGGATCTCTTTGTTTATGTTCCCACTGGATGAAACAGGAGGCGGAACGACGAAATGGTGCGTTGGTGCAACATAAGTGACTGTGATAGAGAGGTCTTTGCCGTTGACCGTAAATGTACCATATCGTACCGTTGCATTGTAGGTTCCAACACTGTAAGTCTCATAGGAATATGTACCATTCACGAGGTTGAGAGTAATATTACTTGATGTTGATGTTTCATTCTTACCATTTATGTTAATAGTCCATGTACTGTTGGATGGGAGCCCATTCTCGGAGAACGTTACGTTAAACATAACAGGATGGAAGGAAACATAGAAAGCCTTTCCGGAGCCAGAAACGTTGAAATATCCGTGATTCGACGAGTTGTAGGTCTTGTTCAGCGATGAAACTGAATACTTGTACGTTCCGTTTAAGAGCGAAAAGCTGATAACAGGGCTTGTAGAAGAACCACTGTAAACTGTTCCATTACTGGCAGTTATGTTCACATACCAGATATCGCCGGATGGAAGAGAGTTCGTAAGGGAGAAAACAACGGGATAGGTGTACAGCCTAAAATTTATAGTGATTACAACACTGGAGCCCTTAATGGAGATAGTGTTATGTGATGGTTGAGGAACGTAGTAGCTTGCACTATTCACGTTGTAATAATAGGTGCCATTTGTAACGTTGAAACTGATATCTTCACTTCCATATGCCTGTGAGAAGGCACTCCGATATCCGGAGAGAGAGATCGACCAGATATCCGATGCAGGGAGGCCATGGGGAACGAACTTGAGTTTGTAGAAATTGGGATTGAAATTGATCGTGAGATTAACCTGTGTACCATTTACAACTATAAGCCCATCTCCCGGACGAGGATAGAAATTCGATGCCATCACCGCATGGAAAAGATAGGTTCCGTTCTGCAGGGATATCGTGTAATTTTCGGCCACCGAGGTATAATTTGTCCCGTTCAAAACAAGATACCATTGAGAACCGCTGGGAAGCCCAGTTTCACTTACCTTTACTGAGGTGTAACCGCTTGTAAAGGTAACGTTGATGATTACCGGCTCTCCTGTAACGTTTTGAATCCCAGACATAATATTGCTCCAGTATCCATCAGCCTCGTTGACCTTGTAGTAGTATGTACCGTTGAAAGCCATGTACGTTATATTGCTTCCAGTTGGTGATGTGATTGCCTGATTGTTGATAACAACAGTCCACGCCGTTCCCCGGGGTAATCCCCGCTGATTGAATGTTATTGTAATGGCTTTTTTCTCAAATTTGATAAGATAAACATTCTGCGTGTTTTTGTTAACCGTGATGACATTGGAAAATGAAGATGGGGAGAACACCCCAACTCTACCGGTAAAGTATCTGTAGGTACCATTGTAAATGGGAATATAGATGGAACCAAACTGGGAATCAAACGTGTGGAGAGACCCATCAGGATACAGAAGTGTTATGTTCCACGACACACCAACAGGTAGGCCAACCTCTGAGAATATTACCGTATTCATGCTAGGAGTGTAATTCACAGGGATGGTTATCGCTGGAGCGCTTGTACCCGTGATTGTTTTGAAATCAAGGCTATTGACAGGATGAAATTGCCCATCGTCCGTGAACCTGTAAATATAGGTGCCATTTGGGACATACACACTTATGTTTCCGGTAATTCCACTTGCGTACACGGTATGTCCATCAGGATACAGAAGGGAAACACTCCATGGAAAATGATACGGCAACCCAGACTCATTAAAGATTAGTTTATGGAAGCTGAACGTAAAGTTGATCATTATCACATGTTCCAGAGAGGTGTTAATCACGCCAGACGTTACGTTAGGATAATATGGGCCTACACTGTCAATGAAGTATATATATTCCCCTCCCGGTAGGCCACTAATGATCGCATCCTGGTAGGTTGACGTTCCGTTAACTATCATAGCGGAGGAGTTGTTGACTGCAACAGTCCATCTCGTTCCAGCAGGAAGTCCACTCTCTATGAACATGATAGAAGATGTGGATCCGGATTCCGAAAGAGAAAGCGTACGATTAAAGGAGATGTTGATCAGATAAATTCCGTTAACCGCTATGCTCCCAGACGAATTTGTTATCGTGTATCCTGAAATGGGTAAAACGGTGAAATTATACGTCCCGGGCATTACTCTGAAATTAATTGTTGTGGTATTGGAATGCTGAACATACGCCTCACCACTCGTTGTATTTACAAGCGTAACAGACCATACTGCATTCGTTTCACCCGGAATGAAGGAAGGCAAACCCTTCTCCTGGAAAACCACGTGGGAGAATACAGGACTGAAATACACAGGGATGTAAAATTGGTTTCCATGTAAAGCAACCTGCCCTTGAGATTCGTCAGGCCGGTAGGAAATAGGGGATATGAGAGAGTAATTATATGTCCCATTTCTCAGTAAAAATGAGATCGTGGAATCTGAGGTATATTTAACAACAGAAATATTCTGCGAGGCATTCTGAACCACAACGCCCCACTCCGTGCCAAAAGATTTCTCAGAGTAGAACGGCAAACCAGTCTCGTGAAAAACCAGAAGATAAAGCTTGGAAAAAAATGATACGGAGATTACGGAAGCTGAAGAGTTCACAAAAAATGAGCCCGATGCGGGTGCTGCATAGTACCCTTCAGGAGCTATTATCGCGTAATTGTAAGTACCCTTAGAAAAATAGAAAGTCAGATTCGGGCTTTTAACGTATCTGATGATTGGAGTATGTAAGTTGCCAGTGATCTTTATTCCCCATTCGGAAGCGACATTGTTTGTATTAAATTGGGGCAATCCAGTTTCACGGAAAGTTACAGCATACAGCGTGTTCTTCATCGTTACGTTAACGAAAACGTTGGAAGAACTCACGTTCAGCACCCCCATACTGGGAGATGAGATATAACCAGCAGGTGCTGTAATGGTATAAGTATAATGCCCCGGATATACGGTGAAATTAATGTAACTACTTTCAGACCGCTTAACCGTTCCGCTAAAATTAACCGCCCACCAGGTAATCGCAGAAGATATCCTGATCTTACTGTAATTTGTTATAGCGAAAGAAACGAGCAAAAACTTTGGATGGAAATTTACAACAACATGTTTGTTAGAACCGTTAATAAAAACAGTCCCGTTTCCGACAAGCGGTTGATAGTTATTGGTTGAAAGAACGGAGTAATTATGTGGGCCATCGGAAACAGAAAAACTGATCGATGGGGTGGAGGATTTCTTGGTATTGTTGTCCAATATCACCACCCAGTAGTAACCATAATTCGAGGGGAGGCCCGTTTCAGTAAAGGTAATATTGTAGAGAGTCTGAGAAGTCGCTTCTTGCGCAGGGTGAGTAGATTGGGAATTGCCGAGAGTGTCATTACCAAACTGAGTGGGTGCAAAGACCATCAAAAACATTAACAGAACCACAGCAACAACCATAATTTTTCCAGGCTTAAAACTAGATGACATTATTTTCCCCTATCTGATAATCAGTGATAAATCAAAGTCTAATTAAATCTTTTGTAAATTCATCACATAAAGGTGTTCCATTTTCGCCGCATTCGACGACACGTTTTTTCTGGTTCCCTTCCTTACCGAGATCGTGTCTTTCCCTACGTGGCGGTTTACTTTAAAATTAATATCAAGTTCACACTTAATTCCGGGTACCAATTTATCCATCATGGTAGCAATACTCACCCTGATCCGGTGAGTTTCCACTTCTATCACTGGCAGCTTACGTGTGTACGTGGTTTATCACACTTCAATGACCCAGAAGCTTAATAAGATCATATAACCTATAATATTGCGCCATATCACAGTGAAACTACCGGACCTGAAAAAGGGATGGGAAGATCTTCTTAATGAATCTATTGAACCCTTTGAGGGTAAACAATAAACTCTCAATGAATTACATCCTATGAATTCGGAGGAAGTGTTCAGGGGACTTTTAGGTTAGGAGGATCCATGAACCATAAAGGAGATGGGGTTGATCATCAGTAAAGGAGAATAAACATCTTCATAGATTTCTTGAATGGATCAAGATCTGGTTGCAGGAGGACTTAAGTTACCCCAGAATGTTAAAGTGATTCTTCTTAATTCATAAGAATTCATCATATCTCATCCAGAATAACTTTTTGAACCAAGGGGGGATAATCGTTTATGAAAATTGCACTGGTTATCGATGGTAATCACGTTGGTGGTGCAGGCGAGGGGAAGGAAATTGTCATAGTGGACTCAGAAAAGAACTATGAGATCGTGGAGAGATTTGATAATCCAGCACTGACTGCTGAATCCTCCAGAGGGATAGTTATGTTGTCCACAGTCTACAAGAAAGGTGTCACGTCCATTATCGTTGGACACATAGGCCCTCACGCTTTTACATTTACAAAGAATCGCATGACTGTGTATGATGGAAATGGCCTTACCCTTAAACAGGCTATTGAATCATTCAAGAACAACATGCTGCCTGAGATAACAAAGGATATAGCTGCAAGGATGCACGAACACCACCATTAGGTTCCTAACCAAGATCCTGTAGACATTTACTCAGTTAATCTATTAATATGCTTAATCGGGTGTCCCCAATTCATTTATTCTCAAAAACCTGAACATTGCTTTGCTTTAAAGATATAAATAAATTATTAGTGGAAAGCCTGAAAAGTTCATTTTCAAGAAAAAATAAAAACGGTTTGATGGGGGAGTTACCTGGCAATCAGTTTGAACAGAACAGCTTTTTCCGTGTGAAGTCTGTTCTCGGCTTCCTGAAACACACGACTGTGTTCACCATCTATTACATCAGGAGTAACTTCCAGACCCCTATGCGCGGGTAGGCAGTGAAGGAAAATAAAGTCACTCTTCGCTTGTGAGACAAGTTTACCGTTTACCTGGAATTCCTTGAAATCATTTTCTCTTTTCTCGCGCTCGGCTTCTTCTCCCATAGATGTCCACACATCTGTGTATATCACATCAGCATCACGGACATCAGACTCAGGTGTGTGTGAGACCATAACTTGCGAACCAGATGATCTAGCGATTTCTTTAGCTTTGTTCACATAGAAATCGTCAGGCTCGTACCCGTGGGGGCAGGACACCGTTATATTGATGCCAACTATCGCAGATGCCAACAGAAGAGAGTGGGCCATATTGTTGCCATCGCCAACGTAGACCATCTTCAAGCCACGGAGTCTACCCCTTTCCTCCTTTATAGTCATCAGATCGGCTATTATCTGAACAGGGTGTTCTTTATCATCGAGAGCATTGATCACAGGTATCGTTGCATTTTTAGCCAGTTCTTCCACGTTTGAATGGCTGAAGGATCTGTATGCGATGGCATCAACGAAGCCAGATAATACCTTCGCTGTATCGGAGATTGTTTCGCCCCTTCCAAGTTGCATATCGTTCGGGTTCAGATATATGGAATGGCCTCCTAGCTGATCCATCGCTGTTTCAAATGAAACACGCGTTCTTGTAGACGGTTTCTCGAAAATAAGGGCGAGAACCCTGTTGTCAAGTTCAGCGTACCTTTTATATCGATTCTTTTTCATCTCAATAGAAAGGTCTATCAAATCCTCGAGATCATCTTTCATATCAAGCACAGATACAATATCCCTCTTCACTTCATTCACTCCCTAAGCAATTTAGGAATGTCGTCAGGGTACTCTGCCACTTTAACACCAGCGTCATTGAAAGCTTTTATTTTGGATTCTGCAGTTCCCACCCCTTTTTCTATGATGGCTCCTGCGTGCCCCATCCTCTTTCCAGGGGGTGCGCTTCTTCCGGCAATGTATGCAACAACTTTCTTGTTCACGTGCTTCTTTATATATTCAGCTGCGCGTTCTTCGTTGCTCCCGCCAATCTCCCCAACGAGTACGATCTGCTCTGTGTCAGGATCTTCTTCAAATACCTTAAGAACTTCAACGAACGTGAGGCCGACTACCGGGTCACCTCCAAGCCCTATAACTGTACTTTCACCGAAACCATTTCTTGTGATTGCATCTACTATTTCATAGGTTAGAGTTCCACTGCGAGAAGCTACTGCAACTGAACCTTTCCTAAATATCTGGTTTGGCATTATGCCGATTTTCGTGTAACCGGGTCGGGTGATGCCAGGGCCATTTGGACCTATAAGCGTTATTCCTCGAACACGGGCTTGATGATATATATCCAAAGTATCGTGGAAAGGAACTTTCTCCGTCAGTATGTAGATTAGTTTTATACCGGCGTCGATCGCTTCGTAGGCAGCATCCTTCACAAAGGGTGCTGGTACAGCAATCATTGTTGCATTTGGTTCGTACTCCATCGCTTCCTTAACTGAATTCACTATGGGAATTCCCTCGAACTTTGATCCCTTTTTACCAGGAGTAACTCCAGCAACGACCTTAGTACCGAACTTCAACATCTGAATCGTGTGGAATGATCCCTGGTGTCCAGTGATTCCCTGAACGATAACTCTCGTGTTTTCATCGACGTAACTAGGCATTTTAGTTCTCACCTACCTTCTTAACAACGGCCTCAATAGCGGGCATCATCTGCGAGAATGCATCGATTCCATTTTCCTTCAAAATACCCCTTCCTTCCTCTTCGTTGACTCCGCTAAGTCTAACCACTATCGGCTGCTTAATGTTGAATCTTTTTTTTGCTTCTACTATTCCATTAGCAACGGTATCGCACTTAGTAACACCACCAAAAATATTGACGAGAATCGCAACCGGTTTAGCTTTAAGAACCAGATCAAAAGCATTGACCACAATATCAACAGAATCAGTTCCTCCGAGATCTAAAAAGTTCCTCGGTCTTCCCCTGTGAAGCGTCAAGGCATCAAGTGTTGCCATCGTGAGACCTGCCCCATTGGCAATAACTCCAATATCACCCTGCAGCTCAACGAAAGCGTAACCCTTCTCCTGTGCCTCAATTTCAAGGGGGGTTTTCTCAGGATCGGTAACATTAATCTCTCTATGTCGATAGAGGGCATCATTGTTGATTATGACTTTCGAATCCGCAGCGATAATCTTTCCATCCTTTGTTATGACCAGAGGATTTATCTCAACAAGCTCGCAGTCCTCAACTTTGAAAAGACGGTAGAGAGACTCAACTATTTTCATAAACTGTCGGCTCTTCTCTTTGTCCAGTTCTAAGAACTCAGTTATTTGCCTACCTATGAAAGGTGAGTATCCAAGCAATGGATCAATGAGGACTTTTATTATTTTGTTCTCTGGAACCGATTCTATCTCAACACCACCATTGCGACTGGCAATGATGATGGGTTTTCTCTCGGCCCTGTTCAGAGCAATACTCACATAGATCTCTTTTTCAATTTCTATCTTATCTTCTATAAGAAGTTTTGTAACCGTGTAACCCCTTACCTGTGAGCCCAACAGCTGTTGAGTATAATTTTTTAATTCTTCATCGTTATTGGCAAATTTTATTCCACCAGATTTACCTCTTCCTCCCAGCAATATCTGAGATTTGACAACAACTGGATGTGTAACAGGCTTAAGATCACTCTGAGACTCCACGACATAGCCATTAGGTGTGGGCACTCCATATTCCCTGAAAAGCTCCTTTCCCATGTATTCATAGAGGTTCAACTAATCACCGACCCGCAATAGCTTTAATATAAATAAACTTTAGATTAAAATTTTCAATTCTCTTTGCTTTGTTTAAAAGAATAACCGAAAAGGTTTCAAACATCCCACAAATCTAATCGAGATCAATGACAGGTAGCTAATCAGAAAACTGAAGCGATGTAAAAGTGCCAAGATTAAATTAACGATACGTTCTAGATGTTGCATCCTTTTCAATGCACAATTCCATGGATACTGTAAATATGTAGGGAAAGTTTATCAGTAAAAAGAGCCGGAGATCTGCACATCATAAGGCAATGAACATTCAGCCCGGTTTAGTGATAATCCACGGAGGGTACCACATTCGTGTTCTGAAAAAGATTTCCAGAGCGTTGCGTTTTGGATGGTTACCTACATAAGGCGAAACTCCTCACGAAGTAGGATGCTTTATTCCACCATAAGATATAACTTGTTTTGTTGTAGAATTGCAGCATGGGCGAATTCCACAGCTATCGCATAGCCATAACAAACAGTGTTCTTATTTTTCTCAGGATAAGTGAACATTGAACTTTTGGATTCTTCACATACAATTTTTTCATAACAGGTAAGAACAAAAAGGGATATTATTCTTGAAAATGAAAAAATTTAAGAAAATGGGTTTAGTATGGTGGCATTCCGCCCGGTCCACCCATTCCACCAGCTCCTCCCATCTGTCCACCACCGGGAGGACTGGAGGACTTCTTACTGGCAATAACATCGTCGATCCGGAGTATCATTGTGGCAACCTCGACAGCTCCTTCGATCGCATGTCTCTTAACCTTCAACGGATCAAATATCCCATATTTCGACATGTCAGCGATCTTGTTCCCGTTCACAGAAACACCAAAGGATTTGTTACCCTTCTCATGCTCGGACTTCAACTGAATCAAAGTGTTGATTGGATCCATTCCAGCGTTCTCTGCCAGGGTTCTGGGAATCACTTCTATGGCTCTGGAAAATGCCTCAACCGCAAGCTGCTCTCTACCTCCGACGCTGTTCGCAAAAGTCCTTAGATGCAGAGATAGCTCAGTTTCTATTGCTCCACCACCGATAAGGTACTTGCCGTCTTCCTTGGTTATTGAAACCACACGTATGGCATCATTGAGGCTTCTCTCTATCTCGGATGTTACATGTTCAGTAGCTCCCCGGATCAGAATACTGATTGCTTTGGGGTTAGCACAGCCGGTGACAAAGGTCATCCTGTCGTCTCCTATTTTCCTCTCCTCGACCTTGCTTGATTTCCCGAGCACCTCCGGTGATAGATCGTCCAGATTGGTTATCACCCGTGCGCCTGTGGCCTTTGCAAGTTTCTCCATGTCACTTTTCTTCACCCTGCGTACTGCATAGATACCTGCCTTTGCAAGATAATGCTGCGCGAGATCTTCTATTCCCTTCTGGCAGAAAACAACGTTTGCCCCACTCGCTTTTATCTTATCCACCATGGATCTGAAAGTATCCGATTCCTGATCGAGGAAATCCTGTATTTTGGATGGATCAGTTATCTGTACCTTTGCTTCGATTTCAGTCTTTTTGATCTCCAGTGCGGAGTCAATGAGCGCAATCTTTGCATCCTTTACGACAGACGGCATCTTAGCGTGGACCTTTTCCTTGTCAATGACGATTCCAGATACAAGTTGTGTGTCGAGAACTCCACCACCACTCTTCTTATCAACTTTTATATTTGACGGTTCAACAACAGTCCGTCCGTCTCTCTTTTCGGATACCGCATTCACAGCTTTAACCACCAGCTCTGCCAAGAATTCATTTGAAGGGCCGGTACTCTTTCCAGAGAGAGCGGTAAGAGCGACTTTTTTAAGTGTCTCGTCATCAGTAGTCTTGACAGCGTTCTTCTCAAGAAGTTTCTTAGTTTCTTCAACTGCCATATGGTATCCGTTGGTTATCACTGTTGAGTGAACTCCCTGATCAAGCAAGGATTCGGCCTGTTTCAGGAGTTCTCCAGCAAGTATAACGGCAGTGGTGGTACCATCTCCCACAGAAACGTCCTGCGATTTTGCCACCTCAACAATCATCTTCGCAGTAGGATGCTCCACATCCATCTCTTTTAAGATTGTGGCTCCATCATTGGAAACAACAATATCACCTATAGAATCTACAAGCATCTTATCCATGCCCTTGGGACCCAACGTGGTTCGAATTGCATCAGCGATGGCCTTAGCAGCTTCAATATTGTTACGCTGAGCATTCTTCCCCTGTTCCCTTGTGGTTCCTTCTTTCAGTACTAAAATTGGTACCTGTCCACCTAACATCTTTAATGCACCTCTATTCGAGCAGTTAAATATGTTCTTCTATATAAACCTTTTTGACTTCTCTACCCGCTGCAAATTCCTAAGAAGGAGCAAAATCGAATTCGTACGGCATAAATGAGTAACAAAAATCTTTCCAGGAAAAGACAAGTGTGAACTAATTGCTGAGAATGGTGTTAACAGGCGCACTTGATTCATTTAGCATACCAGAATTCGCCTTGGTACAGGATTCCTATACAATCCAATACGGATACTAAGCCTGATCTGCAGTTCATGGATAAACGTTCTGCCTATACGATGTTCTGATGGAAATTCCCCTTGAGTTTGAATCTGTTTTATTCATCGGTATCCTTATAAAATTGGAGCCATTACCTATTTATGTTTATAAAAGAGTTCGCATCATCCCTTACCTATATGGGTATCCTATCAAGAACCGAAAAGGGCAATCTGGGCGATCTATCCCGAAAATTTGGAACAACCTACATATCCAAGTTCAGGAAAGGATCTGAAGGTGTTTTTAGACTCGTAAACATCCCAATTGATCCTGAGATGAATGAAGAGGAGCAGAAAGCCCTGAATTCAATTGGCGAATATGATGGGAATGGTTGGTATGTGCTGGATAATGACCTGGACGAAAACACTTCACAATTTTTCACAAAATTGGTGGACATACCATCCGTGGTTATTGATGCCATTCTCACCGTTGATGGAATAGAACACATTATCTTCAGAATGCATCGATCAGATTTACTCCGATTTAGAAACTTAATATACAAGGAAGATGGAAACTCACAGTCCCTTTTCCTGGAATCGTTTGAGAAGAATCCTGGGCTAATTGAAATCATGTCAAATGTGAACGAGGAGGTTCCAGTTACCTACCTGGAATATCAGATGAAAATCCCTCCGAAAGAGATGGAGCTTGAAAAGGATCCTGTAGTTTCAACATTTGGGAATAATTGGATAAGAGAGGTCAAATATCTCGAGGAAAAGAGCGCCCACGCTATATATTATGAGAAGTCAAAGGTTCTACGCCCCAGCCCCCTTCTCCAGGAAATATCTTCAAGCGACAATGTTTTCCTGATGACCTATTCGAACCCCGTTATTAACAGGCTGGTTAGCAGAGCAACAGATCTCAATATAGGAATAATAAGTCTCGCCCAACGCATGATCGGTAGAGATTACCTGATGTCATTCATAGTACCCTCGATGTGCCTCAACAGGGTGCATCGCATTATGAGCGAGATAATAAAAGAGTACTCTGAGTGGGATCTTATCCCCACTGAAATCGTAAGTTTCTGAGTGAAATTCTCTCCTATTCGCTCATCCTGCGTTTGCGCTCTTTTTTGATCTCTGAACGCATCCTGCCAAGTGGATAGTCATGCAAGTCAACGAATTTTATTATTTTTGATAGGGTTGGATGTACTCTTTTGATGCTAGCATATATATCCTGAGCGATCATTCTCAGATCATAATGCGCCTGAGGGGTACTCCTCAGCTCAACAAAATAGCACAACTCTCTCAGGTTGGCGTGGAGTATGACAGGATACCTATACCCAAATGGCACAGTATACTGAGCGACAGATTCTCCGTTTGTGTTTTTTATCATCTTCCATATCGAGGGCGCCCGATCCATTATGGAGGTAAATCTCTTCCTAAGCTCAGGGATGCTTCTGATTGTCGGCGGAATATCATATCCATAGAGTGGTGTAAGTTTGCGCCTCACTACTGAAAGCATTCTGTGGCGTTGGAGTTCCCTGAAAGCACCGTAGTTAGTGTTTATGATGAATGTATATGGAACGAATTCATACCACCTTCCAGGTTTATCCCTTCTGTTATTCCTGATGAATGAATCACGTAGAACAAAAGAACCATCGTCTCGTTCGTGTGCGGCTTGAACTTTATTGCAATCCAGCAGAAAATTTCTTGCTTCATAAACACGGGCAAGTGCCTCTCTTTCTGGAAGATAGTTCCTCAGTGAAACGAGGTGTCCGTTATAAGAAGTGAGAGTTACGCAGGTTTCCCTATCCCTCTCCTTTAGATAATTCGCAAGCGAAACGGAATGCTGAGAGTTCACATCGTCAATCAGTTCTGGGAGTTCTTTTTTAAGCTCCAAGAAAAGCTCTTCCCCGATTCTCTGAAGTTCAGGAAGATCTGAATTGTAAAGTTTTATTATCAAATGATGAAACGCCCTACCGTTTCCACTCACCCCCAGGTTAGTGAGTGTTGATGAGGGCAACAGTGAACGGATCTCATCTAGAACGCGGGACTTCAGCGCCCTTGTGTAGGCCTTCTTCAACAAAGCATCACTTTCTTCAGGGGGATATTCCTCAGAAAATTTTTCAAATGGAAACATCTCCTCAAGATGAAGGTAAAGTTTCTCTCTGTAATCAGAATATGTCTGGAAAAGAGTATCACAGTATTCTTCATATCGTTCTGATATGCTTCCGGAAAAGCCCAGTGACTCGCCTTTTAAGTAAAGGTACTCACCATTTTTCCTGGCATCATATTCTACGTAGCGTGAAGATTTTTCTAGATAGGAGAGGCCGATCCGGTTTTCTTCTATATATTTTGAGGCAATATTGGATATGTTCTGGATGCCCACTTGAGCTGTAACCAGTTCTGCGATACTTTCATCACCATATTCAGAGAAGATTCTCCTGTAAAAATTACGTCCCCTGTTGGGATTATCTTTGAACTCGTGTTTGTAGACCTCTCGAATATCAAGTTCTGAGGATCTGCTGTACCTGGACATGAGAGCTCCACGATCGATCATCTTATCAATAGAAACCAAGAAAACATCTTTGTTGTGGTTAGAAAAATCTGCCAAACTGATCAACACCCTAAAAAATGTCGGAAAATAAAATTTTCGTTTATTAATAGCATATCTTCTGATATTATTTTTTCTTACCCGCTTCCTCCGTGGGAACAAAGTACACGTCTGTTGGACTGATTTTAAGATTCCTTCTGAACTTGGCTCTTATGGGCATTCCAATGTAGAGATCCTCAGTATCAGCACCGATCAGCCTTCCCAGAAACAGTGAGTTAACACCATCAAATTCTACGAGCACCAGATGAAACGGTGTTTCGGGAAGAAACTCTTCACTCCCAAAGTAGCAGGTGGTGAACGAGTGGATCCTACCTTCCTTGGGAAGTTCATACCATTCTGTCTCCGCCCCACACATCATACAGTGGGCCCTAGGCGTTGCATAGACATATCCACACTTCTTGCACTTGCTGCCAAGAAGCTTTTTTTGCCCGAGCGCCTTAAAGAATTCCGAATCCTGAGCGTAGCTGTGGATATAATCTATCTCGTAGTGATATTTCACAATAAGTGGATCGAAGTTATAAATCTCGGTGCCTTGCTGAGACTCTGGCATTTTTGCGTTGGGGTTAATGGTCATCGTACCGCCTCCATAACAGTAACAGTTACATATGTTCCAGTTCCAGCATGACTGTGAATCAGACCTCTCTTCGGATTGGTCAACTGAAGTTTGTCGTTTCCGAAATGCTTTTTTATGGATCGCTGAAGCTGCCAGAACATAAAAACAGCCTGCATTATTCCTGTGGCACCAACTGGATGCCCACTAGCGAGCAGACCACCCGAGAAATTAACGGCTACCTCTCCGTTGATATCCGCTTTCCCTTCTTCGACAAATTGACCACCTTCCCCATACTTGCAGAACCCGAGATCCTCATAGGTCTGTATTTCGGATGAGGTATACGCGTCATGCAGTTCAACCGCATCAATCTCCTTGAGAGGATCGGTAATTCCGGCCATTTCATAAGCTTCCTTTGCTGCCGTTCTACCGGCCCTGAAAGAGTGAACACCGGGATACTTTAGATTCCTATAGTCGCTCTCCTTTTCGTTTGGGAGAAGGGGGACCTTCCCA
This sequence comes from Thermoplasmata archaeon, assembly GCA_015520045.1. Lineage (GTDB taxonomy): Archaea > Thermoplasmatota > Thermoplasmata > Thermoplasmatales > Thermoplasmataceae > WAQW01. The sequence continues at coordinate 28,017 of WAQW01000021.1, forward strand.
AATGGTCTATCTGATAACCTCATGCTGTCAGTACCTGTTCCAATACCCTTGATAAGAATGGGGTGATCTGTCAGTTCAAACGCCTTCTCCTCTGATGCAAGTATGGCCACGGCAGCTCCATCAGACATCGTACATATATCGAGCCGTGTTAAGGGATATGAAACCATTGGTGAGTTCCTGACGTCTTCAACGGTGAGCTTCATAGGGCTCTGTGAGTAAGGGTTATAAATAGCATTTCCGTGGTTCTTAACGGAAACCTGTGCAAGTTGCTCAACTGTTGTGCCAAATTCATACATATGCCTGACGGCCATCATTGCATAGTATCCGGTGTAAAAACCTCCGACAGGGTAGTCAAAGTTGGTATCACTGGCTAGGGCAATGAATTCATTACCCTTCCATGTATTAACGTGTGACATCGTTTCAAACCCATATACCACACAGGTGTCCATTCTTCCGGATGCAATTTCTTCGTAGCCTGTCTGAAAAGCCAGGCCACCTGTTGCTCCACCACCCTCTATCCTCTTGCTGGGTTTGGGCGTTAATCCAAGGTAGTCCTGTACCATTATTCCGGACATCAGCTGGCGCTGAAAATGATCTGAAAAATAAGATGCCACTGATCCATCTATCATACTCAAATCTGCATTTATGTCATTCATCGCATAATCAAAGGCCTTTTTAACTCTCAATCTAAAATCCATATTGGGGGTGGCTTTAGCAAATTTTGTTACACCTCCAGAAACCATATATACATTCCTTCTTTCGCCTGACATAATACCGGTTTGGATATGCGAAGATTCTTAAAAAAATTATCCAATTCCCTATTGCAGAAAACTACTGTGAGGAAAGATCGGTTATTTTATTTTTTAGCGTACACAATAGATTCACATACAGAGAGTAATACAGAAGTTACGATGGAAAATTCAGTATGGGCATAACAAAACCTTCCTGTAATTTTTGCCTTCTATTTTGTTCAGGTAGTGGCTCTGCCTTTTTAATGAGCAACGATTCACGAAACATTTTATATATTCTAATGTGCATATCAGAATGTATGCGTTATAAAGGCACTGTGTATCTGGTTTTGATTATCTTTACTGTAATCATGATGGCGCCAGTAAACGTACACACAACGACAGTAAATCAGTATGAAAACACTCCTGCCACTGTTGTGGGCAGTCAACATACCTATGTGCTTCTGGTTCATGGTTATTCGCCCGGTGATCTTTCTGGAACGCCTAACACAGGCTCGTGGATCAGCGGAGTCGATTTCGAACAGCAGCTGATCGATAGGGGCTACACTGTGGGAGTTGTATCATACTATGGAACTTTTACGGTATCCTTCAGCAACGGTTACACCTACACCAACAGCTCTTTCTTTGGTACTGCAAACACACCGATTCAAAACATTGGTGAGCAATTCGGAATTGCCATGGAAAAGATATTTTCTTCAGGAGTGTCCAATGTTGACATAGTTACACATAGTATGGGAGGGCTTGTCGTTCTTTATGCTCTTGAGCACTACCGCAACTCCCATATAAACATCGATAACGTGATATTCATAGCACCACCATTCGGAGGATCTCCTTTTGCGAGCGTGGCCAAGTACCTGGGACTCTCAGGATATGTTGGCTCCGAAGCATATCAGATGGTTGGGGGATCATCATTTCTTAATGCACTCGACTATGGGGCGGGCAGCGCTGTGAATAATTATCCCAATACGGTATGGACTATCTTCGCCGGTAACTATGATCCCTGGTGGGGTTATGTATTCTTCAGTGGAGAGAATGACGGTGTTGTTTCAGTCGCATCTGCCACATATCTTGGATATAACAACCTCTTTGTATTTCCAGACCTTCACACCGGAAGTTTGGATGGATTGACATGGGGAGGTATATCTTACTTTGAAGATCAGAACGTTGCCTATGCCATGTTTGAAGTTCTAGCTAGCTGATATAGTATTCACAAAACGTTATCTCTTACCGATCTGCGTAACAACATTCCTCATATCATTCATAACAGACTGAGTTTGATCACGGATCTGTGGATCAGGATTCGGCCTATCAAATTTTTATTAAAAAATAGAATGGTGAGCTTTCTGTTTTGAAATTTATGACTCAATTCTTATATTCATTGATGCGTTACCGTGCCAATGGTCAACAGGATTAAGGTCATCAACGATGTGGGGGAGCTTGTTACCATTTTTCACGCTGCAGATAATGATATTAAAAGGCGCCTCCTTATCGATCTTTCCACAGGCTGGATAACTCTTCCAGCCATCATTGAAAAGTATGGCATAGAGGGCAAAAAGGCTCTTTTTTATCTTGACAAAATTAAGATGATCGAAAGCCAGTGGATGACGGGTGATAAGGGACCTGAAAAAGCCTACCATACGTATTATACTAACGTGCAGATAAATGTTGTTGGAGATATAGAGGAGCTGGCGGACATAATAGGAGCGGCCACCCTCTCTGATGAGAAACTTGAAGAATACGAAAACAAGATACTTGAAATGATTCCTGATAACACGGGTGTATTCATAGGCGATGTTTCAGAAAAACTCGGTATTTCCCAGACGCTACTTAGAGGAATAATAAAGAGATCAAGCATTCTCACCATAAAGGGTTATAAGATCGAGCGGGTGGATATTTCTTAAATGACAGTAACAGTCATTCGCGCTGGCCACAGGCCATATAGAGATAAAAGGATAACAACTCATGTGGCTCTTGTTGCAAGGGCTTTTGGAGCAGACTCCATTCTGGTCGATTCTAAAGACGAAAAACTGGAAACGACCATACACAACACCGTCAAAAATTTTGGTGGAAATTTCTCCATAACCACCGGAGTTAACTGGCGGGAACATTTCAGAAAGTTCCCCGGCTTGCGTGTGTACCTCACCATGTATGGAATACCTCTTCAGGTTCACTGGAAACAGCTTCTTTCTGAATTGTGGAAAACGGGAAACATGGCGGTACTTGTTGGTGCAGAAAAGATTCCCGCGGAGGCTTATCAGATTTCTGATTTTAATATAGCGGTTGGAAACCAGCCTCACAGTGAGGTTTCTGCCCTTGCCGTTTTTCTGGATAAACTCTTAGGCGAGTTCGAATACAGGAAGAGCTTCATCGGGCACCTCAATGTAATTCCCAGTGATCGTGGGAAGGATGTAAGGATAATCCCGACATCCGATGAGGCAAGGAAGATCCTTCATAAATATGGGGCGACGGAACACATCATTAAACATTCTGAAGCCGTTGCGAGATTGGCACTAAAGATCTCCGAACTGGCTGGAGCGAACTCAGATATCGTGCTTGCCGGCGCCCTTCTCCATGATATAGGCCGTACCGTAACACATTCCGTTAGCCACGGCATCAAGGGTGCCGAAATACTTGTTCGCGAGAGGATACATCCAGCTGTGGTTAATATAGCAAAGCATCACGTAGGTGCCGGTATCAGCAAGGAAGAGTCCATTTCTCTCGGTCTTGGTGATAGAAGCTTGTTTCCCGTTACCCTTGAGGAAAAGATAGTTGCTCACTCAGATAATCTTATAGATGGCTTTACTAAGGTCCCACTGTCCTCTGTGATCGATAAATTCATCAAGAAAGGCCTCAAAAAATCAGCTGAGAGGGTGAAAAGACTTCATTTCGAATTAAGTGATATATGTGGAAAGGACATCGATACATTGTGAAATCAGATTTCACTGGCCTAAAGGCAAATGTTTATAAAAAACGACATTTTTTATGTATATGGCCGGAAAACTTGATGGGAAGGTTGCACTCATTACCGGATCTTCAAGAGGCATCGGAAGATCTATTGCAGAAAGATTTTCTGCGGAGGGAGCCAGAATCGCAATCAACTACAACGAGGACAGAACAAGCGCAGAGCTACTGAAGAAAAAACTACCAGGTTCCGAAATATTCCTCGCAGACGTTTCAAACAGAGGAGAGGTCAGGGAAATGATAGACGGGATCAGGTCAAAGATGGGAGAGATTGACATACTGGTTAACAACGCGGGAATCTGGCACCTTGCACCATTTGAAGAATACGAAGAAAAGATATTCGATCGTATGATTTCAGTTAACCTCAAGGGACCAATAAACTGTGTTATTGAATCCCTGAACAGCCTGAAGAAAACAAAGGGTTCAGTTATAAACATAGCATCAAATGCAGGGATAGGAACTGCCGCGAGAAACACAACTTTATATGCTATAACCAAGGCAGGAGTTATCATGTTGACCAAGCGCCTTGCGTTTGACTTGATGGGATATGGTATCCGCTCCAACGGTATTGCTCCCGGTTGGATAGAAACTGATATGACTGTTTCCAGTCTCTCTAAGGAGGAGAGAGAAAAGACCAGGGAGTGGTTTGCTTCGAGAACAAGTCTGAAGATGACCGGGCTACCTGAGTATATTGCTGGTGCTGCACTCTTCCTGGCTTCCGATGATTCCAAATATATGAATGGGCAGATAGTTGTTGTAGATGGTGGAAGGCTTGATAATTTGACACATGCTGTCTAAAATTTTCTGACAATCCATGCACCTTCATTCGCAACGCTTAAGGATCCAACCTCGAGTTTTAGTTGCCTTCAGAAAATAAAAGTATGTTTAAGCCCACCTCTATGCTTACGATCCTTATTCACCACTTAATGATACATCTGGCCCAATCGTTTTCCCTTTTTTCAACTATCCATTCTATAATGCGATATGAAAAATATCCCTTCAGGTTTCTTCTGCTGGTAACGTAAACAGTTCAATGGAAAAACCTTCCTGAGCAAGACATGTTCTCAGCCGCCTGCGCATTGCGAGCTCGGACCGGAACACTAAGAATCTGATCTAATTCCGCGTCAACGGAATAGAATTGTTCGCACTCCTACCATTTTGTTCCAAGGGAATCGAAGAGAAGTCTCATATGATGCTGACTTGATAGCTAAGTAGAATACATGAAGTATTTCTTTTTTGATGAAATACCGCTGTGAAAAGCGTTTTCTTTTTACCCAGCGAGGATGATCATGGAAAACAGGTACAACATCACCAGACTTGACAGGAAAATCTACTATCTGGGATTTGCCAGGTTTATTCGAGCCACCGGGAGAGTATCATCTTTCATTTTCCTGCCGCTGGTTCTCATAAGCGTCTATGGTCTCCCATTCATGCTTACCGGCCTTCTTATTGGATTTGCTACTCTCATCATGGCCATAGTTCAGATGTACTCGGGGAAAATGACGGATAAGATTGGAAGGAGATTCTTCATGATAATAATTCCTCTCCCGAACGTGGCGGCATACTTTGTTATGTATCTGGCGATACAGATCCACCTATCCGTTTACATTCTCCTTTCAACACTCTATATCAGTATATTTGTTAATGCCCTGCAGTATCCCGCTCTGCAGGCTGCAGTGGCTGATCTCAGCCCTCCTGAATTCAGGATGTCAGCTTACACCATCGTGAGGATTATGGCAAACACTGGGGCGGCCTTTGGTCCACTGTTTGGTGGGATCTTGGCAGGAATCGGTTTCCAGTACGTGTTTCTTCTTGCATCTATTGCAACCATTGTGGAGATACTGATACTGTTTTATGTCGTCCCTGAGACGTACTCCCCTAATAAGGCCCAGAAGGGCAGATCTGTATTCAGCTGGAAGAAGAACATCCTCTTGGACAGGTACTTTCTAGCATTCATAGTGATAGGTGTTGTGTTTGCATTCTTTATGAGGCAAAATAGCATTTCATTAACGGTGTACGCTGTTGTGCTGGCAAGTCTACCGGTCACGTACCTCGGTTATATTTTTGCTCTGAATGGGCTGATCGTAGTTCTGCTACAGTTTCCTATGCTCAAGCTCATGACCAAACGTTTCTCCGCAATGACGTGGCGTTCCGTCGGAGCGGCGTTTTATGCCTCTGCGTTCCTGATTCTGAGCATATCTCCTGCATTCTATATCATAATCATATATATGCTGGTCTCCACCATCGGTGAAAATTTTATATCTCCCACAACGCAGACCATAGTGACGAATATCGCACCCTCTACTTTGAGAGGAACATACATAGGAATTTACAGTTTTATGACTAGATTTGGTTCCTTCGCTGGAAGCTTCCTCGGTCTTATGATCCTATATCTTTTCAGAAACATCACCAGTACATTCTGGATATACATGGCTGTGGGCATGTTTCTCGTATCTCTTTCGTACCTCCTTCTTGGAATGACGCCATCACGACATATAAGCAAGGTTCCAGAGACAGACTGAAGTGGAAGTTAGCGAGATATAACGTATCTATGGATATAATGCATGGTGAGGGATTTTCGACGATCCAGAGTATATCCCCACCTTCTAAAGAAGCTCTCAAGCTCACTCTCTGAAAATCTGATATTCTCGGGAGGTCCGAAAGGAGTGTTCTTTTTAAATTCGATGAGTGTGAAGATTGGCCAATCAAGAGAATCAACTGCTTTCTGGATAAAATTTTCCTTGCAATTGAGATCGTGAAATGAATTTGACATGAAAATCAAACCCGCATCGTGGGGAACGTAGTCACAGAGATTGGCCTTCTCAACTATGATGTTATCGATTTTTTCCTCTGTGATCCTTTCAGCAAGCATACGGAGGGCTATATCGTTAGAATCAACAGCTACAACGCTTCTGGAAAAACGTGAGAAGAGAACAGAGTAATATCCATCACCACAACCTGCATCAAGAATCCTCTCACCATCTCCTACCATTTCAATAACATATGAATCCGGGATCAACTGGCCCCGCATGTTCCTCGCAGCGACGTAGTGCTCTTTTGTGAATCTATGCATCCTGTTTCTCTCACCTTCTCCATCCATATTCTGACATATGCTATTTTTTTATAACCTTTTGTAAAAAGCTGCAACAGGGATTCAAACCCTACTCCGGAAAGGCAACAAGTAGGGACCTTGGAACCACCTTTAGGTGCAGGGGTAGATCTCCTATGTTCTCTCCATCCATCTCAACCGGTGCATCACCGAAGAGAGATATCTGGTCAACCTTCAAATTGATTACATATGGTTCGGCAATATAGGATCCATCTCTGAGTTTCTTGAAATTACTCACAAACTTGATCATACCCACCTTTCGGATGATGTGAATATCCATGAGGCCATCATCAAGAGAAGACTTCGGCGAGGCGAGGAGTCCTCCACCGAAGAATTTCCCATTTGCAGCTATAACCTCAACGACCTTTGCCTCTTCATCTGATTCTGAGGTTCGGTATCGAAGCCCATAAGTTTTCAAGTGTATCAGTTCCCTGAAAACCGATTTGATAAAAACGTTCTCTGTTCTTCTAGAGGAGTTTACACGTTTCATGACAGATGCTCCAAAACCAACCTCCAGAATGTTGAGAAAGAATCTCTTGCCAGCTTTCCATCTTGCCATTACGGTATCAATGTGCCTGACAGAGCCATTTTCCAATGCCCGTAGTGAATCCTCCACGGATGAGATGCCAATTGCTTTGCAAAAATCAGATCCTGTGCCGATGGGAACTGGCACGACGATCTTGTAACTACCAACAAGTGGTTGAATGGTTTCATTGAGTGTGCCGTCTCCTCCAGCCACCATTATGTATCGATCTCTGCTGTTAAGTATCCTTTTAGCTATCGAAGTGGCATCTCCCTTTGAGGCGGTCTCATATATGGTGAGTTGTTCCTTCAGGGTATCGGAAATTAGGTCTAGGTATCTTCCTCGTTGACCCGTTCCTGCCTTCCTGTTCAATATCAGTGAAACTCCCATCTAAACCTCTACACCTGCTTAAATCTTCTGTCCCTAAGATACCTCTGGACGTTGAGGACCAAGGGATTAACGTATTTGGTAAAATAGGAGCCGATCCCGTGATGGTGGGTTATTGTTCCCCCTTTGCTGAGAATCACCTCCATGAGTTCATTCCTTATGGTGACAAGAGTAGTCTCCTCATCCCTCGATCGAAACATAAAGGAGAAGTAAATGCAAGTTCCACCAGGGTACTGATGGGAGAGGTGTGCCATAATCAAGCCATTGGACTCAAGATCCTTCAGCGTCCTGTGAAAGGTATCTATCGCCGATCTATGAAGATCCTTAACTTCATCCCACGATACTGACGTTTCAAGCGTGTCAACCACAACACCCCTTTTCCAGAGAGTGTTAGACATATACGGCCTCTCAAATCTTTTTTCTTCCCACATCTTGGCCCCCGAAGAACCCAACCAGATCCCCTTCTTGATAAAACGTGGCAAGGGTATTTCATTGTTAATTGTAACCATAAGGGAACCATTAGATACTCCTCTCAAGAAGAGATAGCGGTTGAGCATCTTTCTCTTCTTTTCTTCAAGAGAAAGCAACTGAATATATGTCTCCGTTTCGTCCATAATTCTCATTACGGTGGGAAACCTATCAATTGAGGAGGCGTAGTCGATGGCATCGTAAAAAGACTTAAAAATATGCGTGTAGTAGTATTTTTTTCTTGGTGCGGCACGGGCCTCAAGATACGCAGAAAGAATAAGTCCGTTCTGTCCCTCTGATCCCAGTGCAACATCCTTTGCCATCAATCCAGCGGAGTAACGGGGAGCAGCAAAATCCTTCAAAACTCCGCCCTTACGCGCCAGTCTAACACCGAGCAGAAGATTCTCTATGTCTCCATATTCATTGGACTCCTGCCCACTCGCTCTCGTGGCTATCCAGCCTCCCACAGTTGAGTGTGAGAAGGACTCCGGAAAAAACCCGCACGTTAACCCATTCTCCTTCAGTTTACCTTCCAGTTCTTCGCCAGTAAGGCCGGCCCCTGCAGAAACAATTTTACCGTTTACCACCAGATCTTTCATGTTCGACGTGCTTATGCAGACAGTCATCCCTTTACCCTTAGATTTTATGCCCCCGGTAACCGATGTTCTCCCACCGGCTATGGTAAGAGTAACATGGTTTTCAGAAAAATTGGTCACCATTTCCTCAGCTTCATGATCCAGGGGATGCACCACAGCATCAACGATTGGAGGTATCCTCCCTTTCTTGGCCCTGACAATCTCCAGTGATGACATTCCAATGGAATGTTTGAATCTCTCCACCGGATCCAGTGAAATTCGCTCACTGGAGATATATCTCTTCAAAACGGAGTAGAGAGAATCGTCGGTCTGAAGCGGCGGTACTTCAACCATACCGTCCCACTCAACCTTATCCCACTGGATGTCCATCAATCTGGAGAGATAACTTTTGACGCCACTGGGGACTTCTACCTCTCTTCCATTGTCATAAAGCACGTTGGCCTCACGAATCATCGTTGAAGTTTTCAATAGAGGTTATTTCACATATATCTATATTAACTTTCACATACACTCAATCAGATTGATCCGTAACATTATTTTATTTTTATCCGGGGAAAGAATTAAATATTTTCCGCATTTTATTATTTTTATGGGCTTCAACTTTGTTAGAGATATTCTTGAGAACAGGAACAGGAAAAAAATCTCTGTTGTTATGTCTGGAGAGGACTTCTCAATGACCGAAGAAACATATGGGAAGATGCTTGACAATAGCTACAGATTGGTCAATTTTCTCAAGAAAAAGGGCCTTCGAGCCGGAGACAGGATTCTTGTTCTGATGCGAAATTCCCACTCTCTCTATCATGTAATCACCGCTTCAATAGCCATGGGCCTGGTCTTCGCTCCAGCAGCACTCATACTCCCCGAAGACCAGATCAGATATAGAGTTGAGCAGATCGATGCAAAGGCCATCTTCGTGGACAACAGCAGTGAACAGAAGGTTAAGAACATTCACACCCCAACAATCAACATGGATTCTGTATCTATTCAGAGACACATAGGATTCCAACTTCCTTCGTTTACCGACCATTATGACAATGCAGAAGCTGAACACGCCATATTCTTCACCTCAGGAACGGAGGGGAGATCAAAAATGATAGTTCACAACGGTAACTATCCCCTTGGACATAGAACTACTGTCAGCTGGTTGGGGTTGGAAAAAGATGATCTCCACTGGAATATTAGCAGCCCCGGCTGGGCAAAATGGGCCTGGTCTTCTTACTATTCGCCCTTTCTTGCAGGATCAACAGTTTTCAACCTGAATTACAATCGGTTTAATGCTGCTCTAGCCCTAGAGGCGTTGCATAGATTTAAAGTTACAAGTCTATGTGCTCCACCCACTGTATGGAGAATGTTTTTGCTTGAAGATTTTTCAGAAAAGGCACTATATCTGAAGAAAGCTTCATCCGCAGGCGAGCCTCTTAATCCAGAGATAATAGAAAGATTCTGGAGGGCGACAGGCATCCGAATAAAAGATGGATACGGGCAGACGGAGTCCACACTCATGGTTGGAAATACAGACGGCAACTCAATAAAGCCAGGATCTATGGGAAAACCCCTCCATCCGTACAGAGTGGATATTGTTGATGAGAAGGGTAATATTCTCAAACCCGGCGAAACGGGCTTCATTGCCGTAAAGGTAGATGATAACAGGCCCGTGGGGCTCTTTATGGGTTATATGAACGATCCTGAATTAACCGCTGAAAGGTTCAGTAACGGCTATTATTATACAGGAGATACGGCATACAAAGACGAGGATGGGTACATATGGTTTGACTCAAGGTTCGATGATGTTATAAAATCCTCCGATTACAGGATCGGACCTTTTGAGGTTGAGTCCGCTCTGCTGGAACACCCATCGGTAGCGGAATCGGCAGTGGTTGGATCTCCGGATAAGCTCCGTGGTGACCTTGTGAAGGCATTCGTTGTTCTGAAGCCTGGTTACAGGGGAAGCAGGAAACTCGCCAGTGAGCTTTCCTCTCTTGTTCGCCGTAGTGTGGGACCCCACGCCCGACCGAGAATAATTGAATTTGTGGATGCACTTCCTAAAACAATAAGTGGAAAAATAATAAGGAAACGGCTTCGGGAGATTGAGATAAAGAGGTTCCTTGGTCAGGAAGGCGATGTTGATACTGATTCGCAGAAGGAGTTTAGGGTATGACGACTTTATGAATCTCAGTGTAATAAGTTTGTCTTGAGATCCCAACAAGAGCACCCTTTCAATGAATACCTTTTAATTAATGATACTGGAATGCACCATTTCCCCTGTATCACGAACAGCGCAGCCATTCATCCCGGTATTTCTAAATCGATATGGATGGAATACCGGCGCTGTGAAGCCCACACCCTGCCATTTATTGAAACTCAGGAAGAAACAGTATCTGACTAAATTTAAATAAGTACTGACTATTTACGTTTATAATCGTGACATCAGCAATATTGATTCTAAGCACTGTTGTGTTCGTTGTTGTCGTTTATCTTATTTACTCAATATTAGAAGCTGAAAAACTATGACTGACATTTCTGGTGGAATTGGATCGCATTCGTTCTGGTCTCAATTTTTTCTGGTTCACCAGGGGATTTCAGGTCTCATTGTGATTTTCATATATATCTCAATTATCTCTCTCATCGCTTTCGCATTCTCTGATTACGTTGTACCACTCTACAAAGATGAAGACACTCCTCTCAGACCATACACCAGCTATATCATAGGGTTCTTTGAGAAACTCATAGGGCCACTTTCGTTGAAAAGGATGAAATTCAAGGAGTACTTCCTCAATCTTCTCTTCTTCAACTTTGTGGCGGCTCTTGTAGCATTCCTTTTTATCTATTTGCTGAACTCACCCGGAGCGCTCTCAGGAAGACCGCTCACGGTTCCCGAGATGGTGAATACCGTAGTAAGCTTCACAACAAATACAGATATGCAGCACTTTCCAGTTGCTGGCCACTTCCCACAATTTGCAATATTTTTCTCCATACTCGGGCTTATGGTCGTTGCTCCTGTCACTGGCTTTGCTGCTTCGATGGCATTCATAAGGGGAATCCGAACAAATGAGGAGAATATTGGGAATTTCTATCATGACTTTCTTGTTGCCCTTTTTGATCTTTTTATTCCCCTCACAGTCCTGTTCACCATCCTTTTTGCAATTGAAGGTCTGCCAGAGACACTGTTATCATCCGTTGCAACGAACCATTTTCAAGCGAGCACTGCACGGATACTGCCGCTGGGTCCGGTAGCATCCTTCGTATCGTTCTCGGCCGTGGGAACAAACGGTGCTGCATTCTATCCGTCCAACTCCGCTTTTCCGTTGCAGAATCCTAGCTGGTTCTCTAATCTAACCGAAATTGTTGCTTTCACACTCGTTCCCCTCGCATCCATCTTCTCTCTGGGGCGTGTACTTGGCAACAAAAACTTCAGCAGGATGCTATACGGGACTGTAATTTTCATCTATCTCTTTGCATCTGTATTCACATTCTATTTTGAACTTCATGGTATTCCGTTGTACAGAAACCTTGGAATTCACTATACTGGCAACATGATCGGCAAGGAGAACGCAATCGGTATCGCTCAATCGTCCGTTTTCAACGTGGGTGCCACAATAAGCTCAGCAGGCCTTACAAACTCCGCTCTCATTGGTTACACTCCTGGAGGGATCATAGGTATTATGGTAGGCCTGATGATAAACGATCCCCTCGGTGGGTTTGGTACCTCGGTTATAAATATTTTCACTTTTGTTATATTCACCGCGTTTCTTGCCTCACTGATGGTCGGTAAACTACCAGAACTCATGGGATTCAAACTTGGAGCAAAGGAGATCAAGTACTCTACCCTGAGTCTTATAACTCATCCACTCGTTGTTCTGATTCCACTGGGTCTTGTGGCTGTTGCGTTTGGAGCGCTTTCCATACAGGGAAATCCATCACCCCAGACCATTACAGAATTGTTTTATGAGTTTACCAGTGCCGCTTCCAACAACGGATCGAGCATAGGTGGGCTTCCCTTTGGTAGGCCATTTTTTGAGTACCTGGAGTCAATTATCATGATCCTTGGCCGGTACCTTCTGCTAGGTTTTCAACTATATATAGCTCAGCTCTTTGCAAACAGGAGGCCAAGATCGGAAAGCCCGAACACCGTGAAGGTTGGTTCCCCTTACTTCGGGCTTTTACTTCTTGCGGTTATAATGGCCATAGGTCTTCTCTCATATTTTCCTGTACTGGCCCTAGGTCCATTTCTATCATTCGCCCGTGATTTGGGACTTCTATTGGAGGTGATTCCCTTTTGAAACTGACCGAGGTTCTAATGATGACATTCCGGAACTTCAACCCGGTTCTTGAGGCCAGAAACCCGGTCATGTTTGTTACGGAAATATCTCTATTTGTTTCCGTTGCAATAAGTGCTATCCCCTCCTATTTTGGAATTCCTTCGTCAGGTAGGTACGAATTCTTCTACATCACTGTAACCGCTCTTATCTTTTTAACTCTTCTTTTCTCCAATCTGGGCGCGGCGATATCTGAGGGGAAAAGCAGAAGCATCACCGAATCACTTCAGAAACTAACCACAGAATCTGTGGCCCACCTTCTGAAAGACGGAGGTATGGTTGACGTAACATCCTCCAAACTCAAAAAGGGTGAGATAATCCATGTGAAGAAAAATGAACCAATACCGATTGATGGTGAGATCATCCGTGGTTCCGCATACGTTAATGAATCCAACATAACCGGTGAATCTAGACCAATTTTGAAGGTTGAAGGAGATGCTGTAACCGGTTCAACAATTCTGCTCTCTGATGGCATCGATTTGAGAGTTACCCATATGCCTGGCGAGACTTTTATTGATAAAATGATCGACATAGTGAAGGGCACGACGAGATCGAGAACCCCTAACGAGATCGCCCTTAACGTGCTTCTTTCTGGCTTAACCCTTGTTTTTCTTATCGTGGTTTCAGCCGTTTTCGCCCTTTCTCATTTTCTCCAAGCAACGGTAAATGTTATGGTGCTGGTTGTTCTTTTGATCTCCCTTATACCAACTACAATCGGAGGTCTGCTACCTGCCATCGGAATCGCTTCGATTAACATGGTCTCCCAGTTCAACATAATAGCAAAGAGTGGGAGGGCTGTTGAAAACGCTGGTGATGTTGATACCATTATCCTGGACAAGACAGGTACCATCACGATGGGTGAGAGAGAAGCTGTTCGTCTTATACCAAATAATGGTGTTTCGCTGGAAGATCTTGCGCAGGCGTGTTACATATCATCGAAGGACGATAGTACGAGAGAAGGTATGTCTATCCTGAAACTGGCCTCTTCCCTCGGTGCAAAGGACCAGGAATTGAACGGATATACATACATACCCTTTTCCCCCGAAACGAAGATAAGTGGTGTAATTGGTGAGAACACCTTCGTGGTAAAGGGGGCTTTGAAAGCACTCAAGGAGAAGTATGATATATCGGATAAGTACATAGAGGCTGTGTGCAAGGAGATATCATCCCGTGGTGGCACCGCCATTCCCGTTGTCAGAGATGGCTCCTTTATCGGGGTTATAGAACTGAATGATATGCTCAAACCCGGTATCCGAGAAAGGATAGAGGAGCTTAAGAAAATGGAGATCAAAACGATCATGTGCACGGGGGATGATGAAGTAACCGCTGCGTATATGGCGAGGGAAAGTGGGATCGAGCATTTCATAGCAAACAGTACCCCGATCGACAAATACAATGTCGTAAAGGAGGAGAAGAAAAACGCCAGAATGGTTGCAATGGTTGGTGATGGCACGAACGATGCCCCGGCTCTCGCCTATGCCGATGTTGGTCTTGCTATGAACAACGGAACCCCTGCTGCCAAGGAAGCTGCCAACATGATTGACCTTGATAACAACCCTACCAAACTGATTGATCTAATTTTTCTGGGAAAACAGATCCTCATAACAAGAGGTTCTCTAACAGCTTTTAGCATTGCGAATGACCTGGCGAAATACTTTGTCATCATTCCCGCGGCCTTCAGCATATTCCCTAAGCTGGATTTTCTCAATCTGCTCGGATTCACCCATCCACTCACAGCAATAACGTCAGCTCTGATATTTAATACTATCATCATCATCATTCTCATACCTCTGGCCCTTAGAGGCGTAAGGTTCAGGCCATCGAGCGCCGATGAAATACTACGTCGAAATCTGCTTTTCTATGGATTGGGAGGGGTGATCACCCCATTTATTGCAATATACATCATTTACGTAATTTTGCTTGCTACGGGGGTGGTCTGGTGAAGAAAAACATTCTCAATTACATAAGAGTGGTAGCAACCGTGTTTATAATCATGTTCATTTTTGCATATGGATACGTGAGTGCATCTGCGTACATTGACATGCATCTTGATCCCGAGCAGGCAAATGGTTCTCTTATTATTGAGAACCGTACCGTCGTTGGAAGCTACCTCCTCGCAGAGGCTTTCGCCGAACCATGGCTTTTTCATCCGAGACCCTCTTTCAGCAATTACACAGTTCCCAGTTCCGGAGGAGTTCCCTATTCATTGAACAACACCACCCAGTTCAATCAAACTAAGAACTACATCAAGAACTTCGAAAAACAGAATCCGAAAATAAATGCGAGCGATATACCTTTCTCCGCTGTTTCTTATTCAGGATCTGGGCTCGATCCGGATATATCTCTGTCAAACGTGTATCTCCAGTTCCCCCGAGTTCTAAATGCCCTTCAGAGTTTTATATCCTCCCAGGGAGTACATGCAAGTAAAGGGAATATATCATCTTTCCTGAATAAAACCATACACAATCTGATGGAGCAGAGTTTTCCACTTTTTGGCACTTATTACGTGAATGTAGTTAAGCTGAATTTCTCTATTTTGCTGTACCTGAAGGGATATGGCATCAACCTTTTTTAATTACGATCACATCTCCCGGAAAATGCTTCACGAGATATTTTACCTTGGAGCTTATGCGAAGAGACCCACTTGGTGACACGGCAATCCCCAACACCATCAGGTCATTCGCACCAGCATCTGACATCCCAGCGAGATCAATCAAAAGTCCATTCCTATATCCGGTTCTGTTGAGGGAGATGTCATCTCCATAGGTATCAACGAGCCATGTGAAGGAATCGAATAGGCTCTTGAACCTGTGGGTTGGCTTCTTATCGTACTTCCGAAGATCCAGGATTGACATTCTTCTGTTGAGAGCTCGTTTTAGATGGAGAGAGAATGCAACAGAGAAGCGGTGATTAAGCTCTTCACTTACTGGTACAATGATGGACCTGTACGGATATGCAGGAGTTTTGATTGAGAGCATTGCAACAGCAGCTTTTGAGTGCTTGAAAACATAGTCTCCCATATTACCGAACAAAGAGGCAGAAAGAGGAGAGCGTCTTGTGGTCGCCATTATTATAACATCATACCTATGGCTATTGACCTCGTTAACTATGGATTCCTTGGTCGACTCCGAAGAAACAATCTTAGGAACCACCCTCACATTCAGCTCTCGGCCAAGCCTATAGGCATCAGTTATAAGATTCACTTTATCTGTCCATGTGAGTTCACGCCGAACATCACGAACCGTAAATGCGGTGATCTCCGTTGAAAACGATTTTGAAAGGTCAAAAGCCATCTTGAGAACCTTGCTGGAAGTTGAGCCCCTCGCCATAGGTACGAGTGCCTTTTCAAGCCTTATTGAGTATCCTTTAAGCACGTCAGATCAGCATGTGGTTATTATTTAAATGACATATAAGTTTTGTTGTCAGACATAAACATCTCTGAAATACAGGTTATTTTGGAATTCACAAATATCCGACAGAGTTCGAAAAGCTAAGTGCGGGAAATCATGGTAGAACATCCATTGCAATGCTATTGAATAGCATCATTAAAATACAGAGAGAAAATATCTTTCCTGTGGAGAAATTCATGAAAACCATCTTCTGCGTTACATTATCTGGGAATAAACTCGTAAACTTTTCTACCATACAGGATCTGATTAAAGTTGCACCCGATGAGATAATGCTCATTGATATGAACGCCATCAGGAAGGGCAGGCCTAATTTCTCCTTTTATCAGAAGATTTCCAGGTTCTTCACCTTGCACGTGCTTTCTCTCATCGACAGGATTGACGATCTTGTTGACACCCTGATAGTTGGTTCATCAAGTGTTGTTATCTCACCGCGCGTTAATGAAAAAAAACTTAGAGATATGCTGGAGATTACTGCCAACATCATAATGCCATACACTTCCCTGCCCAGCTCCAGGTTTTACTCAGACCATGGCGGTGAGTACTTTTTAACTAATGTGCTGATTCCTTTTAAATTCAAATTGGCTTACTACTATGGTCCGGGAGATCCGGGAGAGAAATATGTAAAGCTTGTTGAGTTCCCCCTTGGTCCCTTCGATCTTGCCCTCGGAGGGTGAAAAACAATATAATGGGTCAAACGATCTTCCGGCCATACAATGATAGATTTAGGCGTTTCCATTGCCGGAATAGACCTTGAAAATCCTTTCGTACTTGCCTCAGGGATCCTTGACGAGAACGGGTACACGTTGGTAGAAGTACTCAGAAGCGGTGCATCAGCCGTTGTGACCAAATCGATAGGGCTGGAAGAGAGAAAAGGATACATCCCACCCGTTGTCTACGAGCTTCCATACGGTCTCCTGAATGCGATTGGTCTCTCAAATCCTGGAATAGAGCATTATTCCCATGAAATATCTATTGCCATCAGAGAGAAGAAGCCCATCATTGGTTCGGTTTTCGGATCCACACCAGAGGAGTTTGCACATCTCTCCAGCAGAATGGAGGACTTTGGTGTTTCTGCTGTTGAGCTTAACCTATCCTGCCCGCACGTTAAGGGGTATGGCCAGGAGGTTGGCTCTGATCCGAATCTTGTGAGGGATATTGTAAGATCCGTGAAAAGAAAGGTTGATGTACCTGTATTTGCGAAATTAAGCCCAAATGTTTCGGATATTCAGGCTATTGCGGAAGCTGCGATCGATGCTGACGGATTTACTCTTATAAATACTGTTAAGGCGATGAAGATAGATATCTACGCAAGACAGCCAGTATTGTCAAATGTGTACGGTGGTCTCTCCGGTTCTGCGATAAAGCCTGTGGGCATCAGATACGTTTATGAAATCGCCTCTAATTTTGACAGGCCAATTTTCGGTGTTGGTGGTATAACTACGGCAGAAGACGCTGTTGAATACATCATGGCAGGCGCTTCTGCAGTTCAGGTGGGAACCGCCGTAGCAAGAGTGGGGAAAAGGGTCTTCAACAAACTCATTTCAGAAATGAGGGATTTTATGGAGAGGGAAGGTTTCTCAAAGATCGGCGATATGAAGGGGGTGGCGCTGAGACGATAGAACACATTACTATTTCGGAAAAAAAGGGGGAAACCCCTACAGTAGCAACATTCTTCTTTGACTGGGAGAAAGAGGTGAAGCCTGGACAGTTCATTATGGTCTGGGTACCCGGGGTGGGTGAGATTCCACTGTCCCTTTCCACTATTAAGGGACGGAGGAAATCCATAACGGTCAAGAGGTACGGAATTGTATCGCAGGCGCTCCTGAAATATAAGCCAGGCGACAGAATTTTCCTTAGAGGCCCTTACGGTACCGGTTTTACACTGACTGAGGAGAGGAATCTCATCATTGGAGGGGGATCTGGTATGGCTGCCCTACGTCCGCTGATCAATGACAAATCGTTTGGAATGGTCTCGGCTAAAACCGGGGATGAACTTCTCTTCACACACGAATTCAAGGAGAATTCGATTATGATTATGACTGATGATGGTTCCTCTGGCCTGAAAGGGTTCCCATCAGACTATCTCGAATCGGTAGATATCGATCAGTTCGCAAGGATATATGCCTGTGGGCCTGAACTCATGTTAAAAGCTCTATATCACAAGCTCAAAGATTCACGCCCCGATGCAGAATTCTCCATGGAGAGGATCATGAAATGTGGAATAGGAATCTGCGATTCCTGCTCAATTGATGGCAGGCAGATCTGTGTTGATGGTCCTGTCGTTAGGGTGGGAGAAATAAATCCTGACGGAGAGTTTGGCCATCAGAAGCTTGATATATCCGGTAGGAGAATAGAGATACATCTATAGAAAGATTGTAGATTGAAGTTTTTTCTACTGCTGCTGACACCCTTGCAACGGACACAACTTAGTCCTGTTGTTATGAAGGATCGATAGATTCCGTATATGTGGTTGCTGGAGAGAAATATTTTAATAGATCCGCAGACTAAAAGAACAACGGAAATGGCAAAGGATGAGCGTGGTTTTGAGGAACGATGCATGTTCAGGGAAAATGGTAAATGCTTTTTCAACGAAGCATATCCCACAACATGTAATCTGTGTTTCAACTACGTTTCCGTTTATCCAACGGATATTTTCGGTAGCAAGAAGATTGTCACGATGTTTGACTACCTTAAGGCCAAAGAAAAGATCAGCGAGGTTTTTCCTTCAACATCTGGGGTCCAAAGCTTACTCTGAGAATAAACACAAACGAAATTTATTGTGCAGTTCTACAAACCGACACAGCATAGGACCAGATGTACAATCAGATTGATTGTAGGAACCTGTTAACCGCCTCCGGCCCAGTAGATCGCGTTTCCAGAACAGCATCAAAAAGCTTATCTTTGGCAAGACGCGGAAGTAATTCAACTGAGTTCGTGGTGGAGGTATCATACTTTGCGGAGGGATAGAGTTTCATTATCCTGTCCACTTGATCCAGGGTGAGTGTTACCTCAAGCACCCTCATTCCGGCAAAGACCTCTTTCGTCAATGAAGAAAGACCAACTTTATCAAGTTGTGACAGTCTGTCCTCGTTTATCCATATGTTGATACGGGCATTACCTTCCATCTGAATCATCCTCCTGCTTCTTTAGGGTGAATATACTCTGCCTGTTCCTGAGGTATTCCTTCGTTACAAAAGGTGATCCGTGACCATATTTCTCGGCAGATAGCATGACGGAATCAAAGACCTCGGGTCTCATTATTTTTTTGGTTGGCTTGACACCATCATTGAGTATGCTTCGAATTAAGGTACCGCTAAACTTCTGAGCAACATCAGAGTGCCCACACACACTGGCACTGGTCACCTCACCGCTTACCGGACAGTACCAGTTCTCCATAAGGAATACTGGTTTCACAGAAAGCCTGTCTCTGTACCTGCTCAGCATATTCTGAGCATCATAAGGTCCGTAAAAGTTTCCGACGCCGGCATGATCTCTGCCGAACATGTGGTGGGTGCATCCGAGATTTGCACGAAGTATTGAGTGGAATATAGCTTCTCTGGGTCCGGCATACCTCATATCCCAGAGAGTAAAGCTAACCATATGAACATCAGACCTGAAGTATCCGCCGTCGTTAAGTGCTTGCTGTCCCAGAAGTATCGCTTCATCAATGTAGTCCCCAATCCGTTTTTCTCCCATTATTGCGTTTACAAGAATTCCTGTGTGAATTGAATCAACCGGAAGATCCTCATTCGCGGCAAACCAGGCTTGTTTCATTAGGGCTTCATGACCACCATGAGGAACATTTCTGGTTTGATGCGCTACAACGTGCTTCCATCCTTTCTTCCTGAAGATATCAAAGTGTTCTCTTGGCGTAAACCAAAATTCTGAGAAAGGATAGTTAAAAATGAGTTCATTGACCAGTTCTATCTTGCCGCCAATAAAGGTATCTCCGTAGGATAATGTTCTTCTGACACCAGGATGCTTCGGGTTCGATGTACCAAATGTTTTTTCGGCCATGGTCTTCTTATCAAACGCGAATATCTCGTTCACATGCAAGACCGCGAGAGGGCATCCATATACGTCAGAAGAACACTGTCGTCCTCCCGAATCCCTGAACTCTTCAGAAAATTCTGAGATACAGTGTAAACAATGGGGATGCTCCAGAGGATTCCATTTTCCAGTTCCATACTGTCAAGGACGGAAGATAGATCTCCCTGACCCATAAAACCAGTCAGAGGTGTGAAAAAACCGTATGCAATGCTTATCACCTCGTGAGCGGTTTGCCTGGATATTGCAACACGAGTAAGACCCCCCATTCTGTTCTCAGCATTTCCTCTTGCAATGCTTTCAACGATCTCTGACCCGCCGTGTCCTTTATAAGACATAGGAAGATCATTCTCCTATAATGTTTATGAGTGGAACCTTCTCAAGCGTCCAGCTGTTGTTCGATGCATCGTACCTGGAAACGACGAAAGCTCTCCACGATTCATCGTCTATTCTAGGAAAATCAGATCTATAGTAATAGCCAGGCCACCTGGTCTCCTCTCTGAAAAGAGTGTGCCTCATCACGGCTTGCGCGGTCATTACCCTGTGATGCAGTTCCCACGCACGCTGAAGCTGATGCAGGTCCTCAGCACCGAGGAGCTGAAGATCCTCTTGCAACATATCAAGAAGTTCAAGTCCCCTTTTCATGGCCACAGCATTGGTTGTGTAATTGGATGAGATACCTGCTGAATACTCATCCATTATCTTTTCAAGGCGCTTTAAGCCCTGAGGTGGTACCAGATAGTGAGGAGAAATGATCCCTTTGGGTGTGAGGAAGCTTCTACCAAGTTCATAATTCTCCAGTGGCTGGAAAATCTCAGTCTTGTATCTTTCAATTGTTTCTCCATCGATTTCAGCAAGTTTCGGTTCATTGTCCCTCAGGAATTTGACGGCACTCTTACCCGCTATTCTCCCTTCGGTGAAGGACCCAGACGAGAATTTGTGGGCCGCCCCTCCGACGGCATCTCCAGCAGCGAATAGCCCCTTCAATGTTGTCATTCTGTTATAACTCCAGTAATATTCATCGGGTGCAATACCACCCGGACCACTTACCCAGGCGCCAGCATTTACAGCGTGGGAACCCATAATGTACGGTTCAGTGGGAACGAGCTCCGACGGTTTCTCCTTTGGATCTATGTTCTGTGAGGCCCAGACCTTGGCCTGACTAATAGTCATGTCGAGGAAATCTTCCCAGCCCGCCTCTTCCTTTTCCTTTGTGTCAAGTGCATCTTCAGTGTGCATGATTATGGGGAATTTTCCCCCCCCTTATCTCATCTATCATGAGATCATTTCTAAGACATGTGGGCATGGGTTTGGCATCAGCGTACTTACCGTACTTCTTTCGCAATTTATCTCTATCTGTATCGTAGGATTCATTGTATGCATTTGTGGCCTTCGATTTTATGTGCAAGAACCACGCTCCAACTGGCCCATAACCATCTTTGAATCTCGTTGGGACTAACCTTATCTCCATCTGAACCATTTTTGCTCCGGCCTCAATTGCCAGAGAGTACGCAGATCCACTGCTCCAGGGAGAGTACCATGTTCTTCCCCACCCTCACCGACGGAACGTGGCCGAAATATATGAGTTGCACCGCCCGCCGCTAGAATGGTTACCCTGCTCCTGAACACGTACATCGATCCATCCCTGACATCGAATCCAACGGCTCCCACCACCCGATCTTGATCCAGGGTATCCTTGAGCAGATGTGTAATCATAACCCTATTGATGACCTCTGTGGCCGCTTTCTTTGCCGCCTCCGCCACTATGGGCTTGTAACTCTCACCGTGTATCAACACCTGCCAGCGGCCTTCACGAAGGTATCTTCCGGATTCCTGTGATTTTATTATGGGTAGCCCCCACTCCTCAAAGAGATGCACGGAGGAGTCAACGTGCCTACCAATATCGTAGACGAGATCCTCTCTAACGATCCCCATAAGGTCTCCTCTTACATACCTCACGTAATCCTCCGGTGTATTTTCATTCCACCTCATTCCAAGATAGGTGTTTATGGCAGAAAGACCCATTGCCACGGCTCCGCTTCTGTCAATATTGGCTTTCTCGGCTATTATGATTTTGAGATTTTTACCCCACTTTCTAGCTTCGTAGGCCGCACCACAGCCAGCCATTCCGCCTCCGATTATCAATACATCCGCGTCTATCTTTCTTATCAACATATCAGCTCACCATTCCTCAGCTTTTCCTCACTGTGGGTAGCGGTTTACCCGTAAACAGCATCTCTGGTTCTCCTGCGAGTTCATCACTATCCAGGTTACCGACATCCTTGTCCTCGATATCGATAGAACCCCATGGAGTGGTTCTAATCGGAAATTCAAAATCCTTTTTTCGCTGATCCCTGTACACAATGTTCCATTTTATGGTGTTCCTCTCCTCTTCCCTATCAACAGAAATCTCAGACCCGAGAGGGCCGTAATCTGCATACGGTCGGACGCTTATTGCATTTTCAGGACACACCTTCACACAAGAGAAACATTCCCAGCACATATCAGGTTCGGCGTTGTATGCCTTGTTAGTTTCTGGATCAAGACGCATTATGTCACTTGGACATATCTCCTCACATTTTCCGTTTCCTTTACACTTAGAATCCAGCACATATGTGGGCATTTTAATCACCTCAATGTAGTGTGCCGTAGCGTCCCATATTTTGTGTATTTATAAAGGATACCTATCCTGAAACATTTC
>WAQW01000022.1 GCA_015520045.1 Thermoplasmata archaeon
ACATTAACATGCCCGATTCCAGGAGAATTCTGTATATCCGGTTGTGGGATATCCTGTCATGCCATGGGAGATACCTCCCCATGGAAATGGCACCAGAACCAGGGTGCCTTTGCCTTGCACCCATGACTGCCTGTTTACCGTAAAAGTGATCGGTAAAGGTTTGGACCCCTTCTTCTTCAGTTCCCGCTTTTCATGTTCCCTATAATTCTTTCACATTCCGGGGGCATACCTCACGGATATGCGCACGGAATATGCAATCTCACTGCCTGATACACTTTTCTCCTTCTGTCTGATGATCCTTTATTACCGAAACATTGAGCTTCAATCCAGAGAGGTAGTTCACGGATGAAACAAATCTGGGCATATATAGGAACTTTTCTCGGGAGATTATATCATAACAGAAATGAAAAAAGACGGAAGTGTAAAGGATAAATGTGAAATGTGAGAATCTATTAAAATTACTCAAACGAACCTGATGTTAGAACCTAACAGGAAAATTACGCGGATGGCTGGATCTCTTCCTTCAGGGAGTTCAGGAGATCGGGTGGTATCCTGGCTTCCTCACCGTAGATTGTATGCCGCACAACAATGCTTGCCCCAGCAGCGTTATGGAACCACCTGGCGGCACTATCGTCGAACTTGAACTTTATGTACTGAAGCGTCGCCTCAAGGCTCTCCGTGGAACGGTTTTCTTCGGGAATGCCCCTGATCTCATGCCCATCAAAGATGAAGTAAACATCCTTCTCAACTCCCACGAGCTTCTTGAGCTCCTTAACCATGATGTCATAATCCTCAAACTCAATGAACATTGAGACGGATAGTGTGTCACTGCTCGGGAGCAAATCGCTGTAAACGTCGATCAGCTCCCTTATCTGGGATTCGTCCGTTATCTTCTCCAGATAGACCATCTCATTTATCTGGTTGATCACCGTATCTCTGTTCTCAAAAAGAAAACTGAAGTGCCTGCTGCTTATTCTGCGATGTTTTTCTATCTGGATTACCTTACTGTTATGCTCGCCTCTGAAGAGACCGTATTCCCTGTAGGGGAGAATATCCCTGAGGCTGATTGTTTCTTTCATCTGAATCAAGTGGTTCACTCGCTCTTGAGTTTTGAGAGTGTATCTTCGTATTTCTTGGCGTGTGCCTTCTCTGCTTTTGAAAGAACCTCGAACCAGTGGGCGATGTCATCGAACCCTTCTTCCCTGGCTGTCTTGGCGAAACCGGGATACATCTGTGAGTATTCATACGTCTCGCCAGCTATTGCCGATTTCAGATTCTGCTCAGTAGATCCTATGGGCTCTCCAGTAACGGGATCTCCGACTTTCTGAAGGTACTTCAGATGGCCAAAGGCATGCGCCGTCTCTCCCTGCGCTGTGGAACGGAAAACGGTTGCCACTTCCTGGTATCCCTCCTCATCTGCCTTCTGGGCAAAATAGAGATATCTCCTGTTTGCCTGGCTCTCGCCTGCGAATCCAGCTTTCAGGTTTTCCAGTGTCTTGCTATTAGTCAATTCTGGCATATTTCTTCACCACTCCCTTATTCAGGAATAGTATAATAATGTTACTGTATTGACTATCAATAAATAGCAAGTATAAATTATTGCATGAATTTTGCCCCACGTTGCCCAACCGCGAACAGAGAGGCGAATACCGGAACTTCAAGAGCCTCATTCTTTCTGATCCTGAAGGGCGATCCCATTATCTCGAATTCAAAATCGCGGAGGCCCACGATGCTGACCTGGCCATCCTTGAACTGTTCCGGGACAGCTTCAGTTAGGGGATCGAAATCCTTGAGCTCATGGATTCCAATATTCTTAACCATAAGACCCGTTTTTCCGTGAAGGCTCCCCGGAAACCTGATGAGTCTATGAACGTCTGTGGTGACAGGCTCATCGATCTCGGATGCGTATTCCCCAACAACTGACTTCACCACGCACATCAGAATGGCTTCGTCCCTTACATCAAGCATGGAGTACTTCTCCTGTCCTTCCTTCGTGAAGAGGTTCTCTTTCTTCACCCTGAAGTTTCCGGAGACAACAGCACGTTTCAGTGAGTTAATGAAGGCACGCACACTGCCGGCATTCTTAAGGCATCCCTGAAGAAACTCCAGTGAATCCTGATCTCCTCTGATGATATCTCTGTATAACTGTGTGAAGTGAGAATCTACAGCCCGGTACCAACCTGAATCCGTGCCACCGGGCCTCTTAAGCTCATAAATGATTGATCTCTCGAGAAGCCCCTCACCCCTTATGTAGTTGGATATCTCACGCCTCGAATCGCTTCCCAGAGTGTACACCTTATCGCTAAGCACATGAACGTGATATCCCCTTCCACCGGAGAAGAAAATCGATATCTCGTCCTCGGAGAAACCCATGTCATCGAGCAGGAATCTGAAGACGAGCCTGATGGTATGTTCCTTAACCGTCCGAAGCGTCTCACTGTAGCTGTTCTCCTCGGAACCAGGAATATGATCGGCATCGAGATCAAACACGAGCTCAGCTCCGAGCCATCTTTTCAGCTTCATGATCCTGTTCCCGGGATCACGATAATAGGCGGTCGAATGGTAAAGGTGCCTTGGGACCCTCCTGAGAATGAACTCCTTCATTTCATCCTTGCTCTTCAGCGTCTGATGCCGTACCATGGATCCACCAAAGGGGATAAAACCTATCTCTCTTGAGCTCAGAAGATCCGGTACGGAAAGCTGGGCTGAGCGATAGTATTGCGAAAAAAATTCCCTCATCCTGAATTCACTGCTATCCAACGTTGAAGAAGATACATTATTAATATTTAATATTGGTATTACCCAGCAGATGGCGTTTAAGTTTCTCACATCTATGCTAATTCTGATCATTCTGCTGGGAGGCTCTACCTCCTTCCTGACTACCTCTCAGGGAAGTGTCACTACCCCATCAAATTATAATGAGACTGTGTCGCCGAGTGCCAATCCCATGCATTATGTGAATTTCACCGCCTTCTCGGACACCCCCGGTAACGTGCTAAACAGCATCACCATGCTAGG
>WAQW01000023.1 GCA_015520045.1 Thermoplasmata archaeon
CTCCAGCATTTAGTGCGGCCAGTGTGTCAGTTAATGCAAGACCGAGAGCTATATCGACGCTGAACAATTTGGTTGCATCTGATAGCTTTTTATAAACATTCTCAGCATTCGTGTATCCCTGAGTGTAGTACCAGAATGTGCTGCTCTGGTAATGATCACTGTTGCCTGAAGCATTGAAGGGCAGGGTACTTGATAGATTGTTCTGAAGAAGTTTCTGTATCACCTGTGAAACCTCTATCGGCATGTAACCTGCATACAGATCGAGATTACCGGTTCCGGAGATGTAGCTTATCTCACCGATCGTCTGTTTTCCATCATACTTTGTCACATTATTTGATCGCAGGATCTTTGTGAAGTGATGGGTTATGGGAATGCATTCAGGGTGGCCTCCTATATAAATGGTCTTATAGGTGGTTACAGTGGTGTATTTATCATAATCGTGGATAAAGGATGTGAACGCATTGTAGTGGATGAATGTGTATGTGACATTCTCCATGCCCACAAAAGCGGAGGTCCTGTTGATGGCTACACTGGGAGTGTTGTTAAGCCTGATCGAAATATTATAAGGTGTTGCACCAAATCCATCGCTGGAAACACCTACAATGGTACCTGTTGAATTTGCATTGGTGATTGTGTATGCCGGATCTGTGCTCATTGATGTGGAGACCTCGCCTCCTGAAGAAACATACGTCTCCACGGAGTTGAGCCCGATGGTCGCATCTGTGAAGAAGAGAGCCGCATCTATTAGAGCCAGCGATTTGCCGTTTGCGGTTGTTTTATTATCGAAATGCACTGCAATAAGAGGAAGATATCCCTTCGTCATGTTGGTGTTGTTATATCTCTGCCATGTGATGGAGTAGTTATGCCACCCATAGGATGTGGATGTTGTTGATGAGGGACAGTCGGAACTGTATAGGATCTGGGAATCAACCTGATGTGAAGGGGCGAATCCGCTGTCTGGAGAGGCAAGGATCTCCATTGGATGGGATGGAAACGAGAGGGTGAGGGTTAATGATATGTTTCCCACAGTTATGGCAGAGTAGTGGGTCAGGTTGATACCGGAACCGTTGAACCAGCCCGTGATGTTCATTCTGTCCATCTGGGAGAGGTTACTTAGCTCGGTGGAGTTTAGATGGATCTCCCCATAGGAGAAGGGATTGTAAGGTATGTTGTTGTAGTACCTGTATATGGAGACACTGCCGTTGGAATCAACACTTTCAAAGGCATTAACTGAGAGGGATGGATATACGGCCTCACCGTGTGAGATCATGCCGGAAAGTGCATCTCTCCACGCCCCTGCAACGTATCCAAACCGGGATGACAGAAAGAGGATGGGGGTGGTGGTGTTCACCGTGGTGTTCAGGAGGGTGATTGCCCTCCTGGCATGAGAGGATGAAGGTTGCGCATATGATGGCATCACGGATGTTATCTGTATGGATATGGATGTGTTGTTCGCAATCATGGATGAGTTCCCCGATGTGGGGGCATTGAGGATCTGCACAGAAACCCTCGGACCGAGGTCCAGACTACCCTTCTTTGTTGGGGAATTATTGAATGGATGATACACAACAACAAAGGTGAAGATGGATGTGACAAGAATAACAGATGAAAATACAGAAAAAAAGAGTTTTATCTTTCTCTTTTCCATGTGAAATATATCTAAACTTGATATATAAGTATACTCCCGTTTTCTATGTGAGACGTAATATTATAGGGTTAGAAATGAGCTCTGAACGCGGCACTGCGATAAACGTAACCAATAAGAGACCATCTATGATCCCGGGAACCTCTCTCATCTCCACGTTTCTCAGAGCATAGGATGCTGTCAACAGCGTAGCTCCACTATTGCTGATGGACACTTAAAAGAATAAAGATGTTACAAGAGGGTAAAATAACATATTTTTGTTTACTGGCAATATACCGGAATGTGTATGATGTCGAA
Source organism: Thermoplasmata archaeon (assembly GCA_015520045.1). GTDB lineage: Archaea > Thermoplasmatota > Thermoplasmata > Thermoplasmatales > Thermoplasmataceae > WAQW01. The sequence continues at coordinate 1,943 of WAQW01000023.1, forward strand.
CCGTCAATATCTGAAAATACTTCCAGTGCTCCAGATAGGAAGAAAAAATGGCTCATAGATCTGAATTCACATTCCATTATACTGGGCAGATCCGGAACAGGAAAATCGAACTACATTAAGAACATAATCAAACATCTGGAACAGAAGGAGTGTAACATCGTCCTTCTCGATCCTCATGGGAGTGTTTCCGAGTATGCCATAATGAGTTCTTCAAAATCCATCCTTTTTTTGAGTGGAGTGGACTATCCCGGTTCCGAGGGGATCTACAGCGGAATAAATGTTCTTGAAAATTCAGGAAGCCTCGAAGAAGCGAACCTCGTTGGTGACTGGCTTAGACGCGCGTTCGAAACGGACAGCTCGCTTTCTATGGGCACATGGGGACCGAGATTGAATTTCATCTTCGGTGGTGTTCTGGTGTCCCTCATGCACTACGAGCAGGGCATCACATTGAAAGAATTCGCCGAGATCCTCTCAAATGGCAAACGACTTCTCTCATATTTTCCACCGGGGTCTTCTCCACATATCGTGAACTTCCTAGAAATGCAGGCCTCCAACAAAAGACAGTGGTCAGATTTCATATCCAGCACACTGAACAAGCTTAATCCTCTTCTGCTGAGTCCCCCTGTTATGCGGATGATCTCTGCTCCACGGGGAAAGAGTGCAGACCTTGAAGGTGCAATTTACGGTATAAATAACATCATAGTCCCGGAGATAAACATAGGCCTCACTGGCGAGATCTCGATGAGCGCCATATCGAGCCTTATTTTATCCAAAATCTGGAACCTCCTCAACAGGCGCGGGGAGACAGAAAAGCTAACTTACATAATAATAGATGAGGCTGCCTCCATACCTTCAGAGATAGTGGATGTTTTTCTCTCCCAGGGGAGAAAATATGGAATCAGGTTAATTTTGATTTACCAGACGCTCACGGTGGTTTCAAAAAAGACCGTTAGCTCCATACTGTCCAATGCTGGCAACTATGTATGCTTCAATCTTTCGAGGGATGATATAGATCTTGTTGTAAGAGAGATCTACCACGGCAGAAGGAAGGAAAACCTTGAGTACGTGCTATCAGAACAGGGGAGACATCACGCCACTATAATGTGCAGGAACCCCACAAAGAGAGATGAGAGCTCATCTTCAAAACACTATGGTCCGATCACGGTACTTCCCCCCTACGTTGCCGATCACTATACCGGTGAAATCGTTGCTGCGAGAAAAGCGGATCTGGTCAAGAAGGCGGGCCACCCTTATAGATTGATCGAGAAGAGAAAACCAGGAGAAATTCACCATGATAGGATGATTGATCTGTTCCACGGATATCTCGAATCCAAGGAAATAAAGGCGTTTGTTGAGCCAAACTTCCGTGGCTTGATCCCCGATATCCTGATCCAGCATAAGGATAAATACATAATATGTGAGGTGGAATTTTCTGATCTTCTTGTACCGGGTAAAATTGCCAGAAAGCTGTACGATTACGCTGAATACGAAATGTTCTTCTTAATCAGAGATGAGGATTTCCCGGTGTTGATAAACATCCTTAAGAATATGATGCTTGATGTTTCCACAACATCGTTCTATTACAGTGAGAGAGGTAAGGTTCCCAGATCCGTACTTCCCCACGCCCTCCTGAATCTCAGTGTCTTGCTTTACAGGGATAGGGAGTTCAAATTTTTCAATGGCGTTGAAATGGTGCGTTTCCTGCCTAGACACCTCGACGCAAGGAGTTCTTTCCTCAACAGAGCGAGAAAGCTCCCCTATGGTGCGCTGAGGGAAAATGTGGTGAAGGATATTGCAGAAAACATCAGGAACAGTGGAAGTGAGGCGTGGGATGAGATAGAGAAAAAATACGGAAAGAAAAGAATAGAACAGTTGCGCCTCAACGTGGGGGAAAGGGGATATGGAGATACCATGAACCTGATTTCAATACTTGAAATTGACCGTATCATCTCGTGATAGGGCACAGCCAATACCGCATCGCGCTGATCTCTCTCACGGAGGATCGTTCTCTTCCTTAGATTTAAACAATTCTACCCACAAAGTAGCTGATGATGATCTTAAGATCGAGACCTATCGCCCTCCGCTGTTGAATCGCGATTCCAGAGATTTTTTCCCCTCCATGAGGGCGAGGGCAGTTTCTCCCTTAACCCTATCTGGCATATATCTTTCCGCCAACTCGAAGAGACCATTCTCCTCCCTGAAAACATGCTGCAGCATCGTTCTTGCAATAATTGCAGCCTTCTCGTGCTTTTCCCGATCGGTGTTTATCTCATCTGCCTCTTCGAATGTTACGGGGTTTAGGAGTGTTGCGTACATACGTTTTATTGATACATGTTCACCAGAGACCACCCTTATTGGATCGTCAAAACCAAGAAATTCACTCAGGTATGGAGCGAACGCAGGAATGAGGATGGTGTCCTCGAGAACGAAGTGAACGTTGATAGAGTAATCAACATGATCCAGAAGCTCTTCCAGAGTGATTCTGTTCTCCATGAAGGCTTCGCAAAGGCTCACGGTATTTCTGTGTTGATCTCTTAGAATTTGAGTTGCCCTAGAACCTTCAAACTTTAAATTCTTGCTAAATTTCATCAAATTAACAGTATAGGCTGATATATTAACTGTCCGGTTAACTGCGTCTGTAGACTCACACAATGAAAACTCATCCTGATGATCCATGGATCCGACACCTGAAATCCTGTAACGCCACGCATCCGGATCAAGAGGAAACGGTATTGTACATGAAAGCAATCTTTCAATATGGGTTCTCCATTATCGCAGTACAGACCTGTACTCAAATGGGCCGGGGGAAAGCGTCAGCTTCTTTCAGCCCTAGAGAATCATGTACCGAAAAGATTCAACCGCTATTACGAGCCGTTTGTGGGTGCCGGTGCACTTCTCCTCCATCTCTATTCCTCAGAGCTTATCTCCAAGGCTGTGATCTCCGATATGAACGCTGATCTCATCGCATTGTACAGCATAATAAAAGAGGATCCCTATAGTTTGATTAAGGCACTCCAGAGCCTGCCCTTCCACAACACAAGAGAGGATTACTATCGCGCAAGAGATCTTTTCAATGGGACTACCGATAAACTGCAAAGGGCTGCTCTCCTGATATACCTTAATAGGCATGGTTTTAACGGTCTCTACAGGGTAAACTCAAGAAACGAATTCAACGTCCCTTTTGGAAGGTACAGAAATCCCACTCTGCCTTCGAGAGAGATCATTCTTGCGTTTCACAGGGTGTTGAAGAGCTGCACCATATACCTGAAAGATTTCGAGGAGACCGTGAGATCCGCCAAGGAGGGTGATTTCGTCTATCTGGATCCTCCATACATGCCGGTGAGTAAAACCTCAAGTTTTACGAGCTACACTTCAGGCGCATTCTCCCGAAAAGAGCAGATGAGACTCTTCAAGGTGTTCAGGGATCTCTCCAACAGAGGAGTCTACGTCGTGGAATCTAACTCTGATTCAGAATTCATAAGGGAACTCTACAGTGAATTTAAGGTGGGGGAGTTCAAGGTGCGGAGGAACATAAACTCAGATGCCGGAAGAAGAAGTGGCCGTGAAGTGATCATAATAGGCTATGAAAGTGATTGACATCATATTGCTGCTTGGCACGTTTGCTGAGCCTAGGTTTTGGAATTATCACATAAACAACTACAGTGTTAAGGAAACAAAAGATGGGAGCACTGGGATTTGAACCCAGATCTACGGGTCACTTCCTGGCTCATCATTCCAGTCAATCATCATTCAATCAGCTGACCCTTAGCAAATCATAGCCTGACTGGAGCCCGTTAGGATGCCGGCCTACCCTATGCTCCCAGGTCATTTCACTTACGGAAATACCCTTACAGGCTATACAAATTTATTATAAAAAGTTGCCCGAAGAAGGATATTAGCACGGAATACAGATGTGTCCTCATATCTCACATCCCCTCCTTCAGAGG
>WAQW01000024.1 GCA_015520045.1 Thermoplasmata archaeon
CTGCCATATATGGCAGATACCAGAGGAATATCGGAATAGATGATCTTGTGGTATCCATGTATTCGAAAGGAATATCCACGAGGAAGATGGCAGAGGTGCTGGAAGAAATATTTCACAATAGATACAGCAAATCAACAATATCAAGAATAACGGAGATAACCATTCCTGAGATACAGAAATGGTCTTCCAGGAAACTGGATAAAAGATACATTGCCATATTCATGGATGCAATGTTTTCCCCTGCAGGGATACAGTACAGAGGAATGCATCATATTTGCAATGGGAATAAAAGAATCCGGTAACTATGAGATACTGGGATTCTACATGAATCCCGTGGAGAATCACATAGCATATAGGATGACCTCATGGTTTTCCATGAGAGGAGTGTGGAAGAACCGATAAGAGAGATGTTCCAGCGGGGAAAGCGTCTATGAATACACTTCTTTTTGGAAGCAACGATTCATAAAATGTAAACGCACATAGGTTAATCTTTTACCTAAAGAGTTCAAGAACATCCCATCCGGGTACCGGACAAGGGAAGGAAGACGCATCCTCTTCAACGAGGACATTTCACCTCAAGATCTAAACCGCGTATCCCCACCAGATATTCAATCACATCTGGCTATAAACATTATACAAGATCCGAAAGATTAATTGATTTCCATGATAACTGAACCTAAGCAATCTTCAAGTCCAGAAGCACGCCGTTTGCTATGTAATCATTGAAAACACTTGTATGTCCTCCGGTTGTGAGTTGCCTTGCTGTGATAACATCGTATACAATAAAATGTCCATTATGCAGAGTTATGCTAGTTACCGGAATCCACGTATTATTTAACGGATCAAATAGACTCATCCCATAGTCCACCTTTCCGAGAATCAACCATTCCGTTAAACCATTTGCCAGCTTAACAAACACTGGTTGATCTCCCATTCCGGATATGTATATTTGGTGGTTTAACTCCAGTATATTTGAAACGTTGGTTTCTGTTACCTTTGAAACAGTAGACTGTATTAGACTACCATCTGAAGTGTCATATGACATAACTTTCATCCCTGGTCGCAGATCCTGAACGGGGATGGTCGTTCTGTTTGCCAAGGTGATCTCAGTCCCATTTAGAACACAGCCGCCACCTCCTCCACTCGATCCTCCTGAACCAGAGCTTATCTGATATGCATATACTTCAACTCCTAACATTGGTACATAACCAGTGTATCCATTGGTCAAATAGTATTGTGAACTGGATAAGATCACATAGGTGTTTATGTCATAATTGGTTGGAGCATCATATTGCACATATCCGCTAGATATAGAGAAACCACTTCCAAACTGTATTGTGCCGAATAGGACTCCTAATACAGATAACCCAACACCCACTGGTGGGGAAATGAAGGACAACAATATTGCGCCCAAACCTACTCCAAAGTTTATCCAGGATGTATCAGTGCTGGTATATTGCTCCACGAGGTTTTTCATAGATATCTGATAAAATTGTGATCCAATATTTCCTATTCCTTGACCTACCTGCCCAGCAGTTTGTTGATGCCAGCTATTGAACGCTTCTATGTTGCCAATTGGTGTTGTTATACCGTACTGGGTTGAACTCTGTACATTGCTTCCACTTAATAATTGAACATTCACAACTCCAACGTCGTAAAAGTATTCATTCATGGGAATAGGGTACGGGACCTCGGAGGGATTTATATACCAAAGAGAGTAATTGGCACCCTCTACCTGAGCGTTAATGTAAACATAACCGGTGGAATCGTTGCTCGAAGTATAAACCATTTCACCAGAGTCGAAACTGTAAACTCCACCTGAACTGGTCGAGTATCCTGATCCTCCGGCATTGTACTTAACACTCGAAGTACTTCCAGGATTCAAAGCAAACCCTACGTTATAGTTTAACGTGGTAGCGGCATTTGCATTTATGTATGCTTCAGCATCACCGTATATATAAGCGAACGCCACCGGTATCCGTGTTATGGGCGTATAGTTTGCGTAATCTTGTTCCCAATAAAAGTATGGACCGTCAGGAATGAAAGTAGGGAGAGTAGAGCCATCTGTCACCATACCGGTTTGTGCCTGAACCGAAGGTTTTGCAGTTGGAATCAGTTTGTGATTTTTATCCAGTGGCACATGCATGATAGCCTTGAAAGAGTGCCCATTTGCAATTTGTGCTGTCGACATATCCACTGATCCAATTGAGAGAAACGTGCCAGTCGAATCATGGTAAGTTGCCAGTAGCAGCAAATCAGGATGACTGATAGAATTTAAATCAGCACCTTGATATTTAACCCATTCGTTTAAAAGGTTTTTAACGGGAGTTAGATTATTAATCGAAGCGTATCCTCCTTTATTCGTGTTAACTACGAATAATGTTGTGGTTCCAGGCACTCTACTGGGAGGATTGTACATGATTCCCTGTATCGAGGCATTTGCTAAGGGGAACCCATTACCATCAAACACCTGGACACTTAACGGTGGTCTAAGGTCAAAAGGGCCGGTCTTTGTTATTGCCATACCGGCAAAGGCAACAACAAATACCGAAATGATCAGTATCGAGGCAATAACAAAACTTTTTTTGTTATTACTCATTAGAATGTCACTAAACTATAATATGAAAGTAATGCATTTAAAATTAACTATCTTGAACTGTGTTGCATAATACATCCAATAATTTTCCGGCTCTCTTCAAGATCCTGTGAGTGAGAGTATACTCAAAAAGATGGTGAAGAAGATAGTTAAACAAACTATCTCAAGTGCATTACATGGTTTTACAGAGGAATTCTGGGGAGAAGTATCAATACCGGACCGCAAATCACCTATCTCCTTAATGCTTATGGATTAAAACCCTAACCACAGTATGTTGAGGGCATCCTATACAAGATCCATGTGAGAAATCTTGAAGGATCTTCAGATGATCCCCTTAGAATTGTTATAAAGAAGTTTTTGTTATAATCTATAGCCAATTTTGTATCATTTACTGCTTCTTGTTCTTATACTGTGATTGCGTTTGCACTTTCCATATTATCATTCCATTTAGATGTAACAATGTGGGTTCCAACTGGAATGTCTAAAAACTTTTAAATAAACAGGAAGCTTGGTAATCCATATGACTCAGAAGTTAAAAGATGCGTATATTGTAGATGCAGTACGCACGCCTATTGGCAGGAAAAATGGATTCTTCAGGAACATTAACGCTGTCGATTTTCTAGCCTCACAGTTAAGGGCAGTGGTTGACCGTTCGCGCATAGATCCTTCAGCTATTGATGATGTTATTACCGGTTGTGTAACACAAATAGGAGAACAGGGTTTAAACATAGCTAGAAATGCGACTCTCTCAGCGGGTTTTCCAGAGACGGTACCGGGTACCACCGTGGACAGGCAATGCGGCTCAAGTCTTCAGGCTGTGCAGTTCGCCGTTCAGGGTGTCCAATCTGGATTCTATGATCTCGTGATCGCCTCAGGGGTTGAAACGATGACAAGACATCCCATTGGAAGCAACATGACTCCCGACATGAATCCTATAACGGTCACACTGGACCAGAGATACTCGCTGAATGGCCGGTGGTTCAGTCAGGCAAGAGGAGCGCAACTCATAGCGGAAAAATATGGATTTTCAAGAGAGGATCTTGACAGGTTCAGTTTCAGGAGTCATCGGCTGGCATATGCCTCTCGCGATCACTTCAGGAAGGAAATTGTTCCGGTTACTGTTAAAACAGAGGATGACGGGGAGAAAACCGTTGACTACGATGAAGGTGTGAGGCCTACCACCACACTGGAAAAGATGTTGTCCCTTCCTCCTGCCTTTGAGGATCTTGATCTGATAACTGCCGGCAACTCTAGCCAGATATCCGACGGAGCAAGTGCCGTTCTCATAGCATCTGAGGAGGCTCTGGAAAGGTACGATCTAAAACCGAGGGCCAGATTTATCTCGTTTTCAGTTGTCGGTGTTGATCCCGTTACCATGCTAACTGGACCCATTCCTGCGACCTCCAAGGTTCTGGAAAGAGCGTCAATGGATGTGAGCCAGATTGATTATTTTGAGGTCAATGAGGCATTTGCTCCCGTTCCACTGGCGTGGCTCACTGAATATGATGTTGACGAAGAGAAACTTAACCCCCATGGTGGTGCTATTGCACTTGGTCATCCTCTAGGCGCAACCGGTGCCAGGATAGTAGCAACAATGCTGAACACCCTTGAATCCTCTGGCAAAAGGATTGGCCTGATAGCGATCTGTGAGGGTGGGGGTATGGCCAATGCTGCCATTATGGAGAAGCTTTGAATTGCTTTAGGCTGCTTATCGTGAGTGAAGTGGCAGGTTAACCCCCACATTCCAGCAAAATCAGATTGCTGGTATCAATCAACCATATAGCTTCAACCGGATCTGGAAAATCAAAAATTCGGCTTCTCGGAACCCTGGATCTCATCAGATGTGGGTTCCTCTCTGAGTGTATGTTTCACCTTATGAGGCATTTTGGAGAACTCATCTCCAAAAATCTTGCAGGCAAGGTATCCTGTGAATGCAGCAATACCCCTCACGATGTACCAGAAATTGATGTTTTCCGCTGCGAGAAGCTGTGATCCGCGAAAGTGTGACCACACATCCCTATGCTTCATCGTCAGCTGTTTCCTTCCGAAGCCATTCCAGAAAGCCTGTTGAATGAAGGAGACGAAGGTGCTTCTGGCCCGGTGATATACAATACAGCTATCACAGTAATCGATTCGGTTTCCAGCCAAGACGGCCCTTATATTCAGATCAATATCCTCTGCTGTGATAAAATGGCTGTCAAAGCCCCCGATATCGAGAAAAACGCTCTTCTTATATCCCAGATTAACCGATGGGAAGGTCACATCATAATTCTCGAAAAAGAGTTCCACACGAGATAGCTTTTCAAATGGTGCATATCCCATCTGCACGGTTTTTCCAGCAACAACTGTAGAGCCGGAGTAGAAACGGATACGCACATCCTTGACCCAGAATGCGTTGGCTATTGCATCACCATCTGTAAAGAGGATGTAATCGTATTTTGCTGCTCTGACCCCAATGTTCCGCCCCTCACCTCTGCTACATTTTTTCCTTATAAATTTTATAAATCTGTATCGGCGGGAATAGTTTCTTACTACCGAGGCTGTCTCATCAGTGCTTTCAGAATCAACAATAATGATCTCCAGTGGCGGTTCCTGATTGACAAGGCTGTCAAGCAGGTCTGGCAGATACTCTCCATTGTTGTAAGTTGTTATAACGATTGATATTCCTATTCTGCCCCCTGTCTCCAACCCCAGCATCACCAGTTTGCTCTCTGTAACTCTCTCTCTTTTTTCGTTCCTTTCTTAAATTCTCTATAGTGTTCTTTGCAGAGATGTACCTTGGTGAGATTACCTTCAATGGTAAAGACTTTCTTTGCAAGAGCTGCATCAACCGTTCTGAAACTCTCCATATCGCAATCCTTAACCTGGCACTTCTTAAGGGACATACCTGCTTACATATAAGAATGCTACATTATATTTTTTTGTCTGTTAAAGCGGTTATAATTGTGTTAAAGGAATAAGAAATGGCAAATGCCCGGAGTAAGCCCCCTTCTGTTCCCCGCAACGCGGCTTGCAACATTCGACTTTACGGCATACAGCCTTCGTCTCACCCGGTCCTCACGGCATTCTCACAGGACCTTTTTAGACTTTCTCCACCCAGGAAAGGTTCTCATCGGTACTTCCGGAAACGTCCTCCGTGGGAATCATACTTGACCGGAAACCGTATTATTTCTTTTCCCTGAACCATCCCTCTCGGGATATCAGCTTGCGCTGATTGGGCTTGCCGAGGAGGGGGGACTTTCCTCACTCAAAGGAGCGTAAGTTGCGCTCGGGCTTTTGCCGGGTATTGGATAGTATTTTCCGTTTAATATCTTTTAGTATATGCTCGGCTCCATGTGAATTGGACTATTAATCCTGTATGGAGTGCGGTCTGGGGAACGTGGCAGGGAGCAAAATCAGCCTTTCCGCAGGTTAATTGGAACTGCGGCATTCCTTTTCCGGAGTATTTCGGCTATCCTTTGAGGCAGGTAAAGAATATCATTTTTTCTAAGATAGTAATTCCTGTCGTTCTGAGCTATTGGGGGGTAATCCTCAGTTATTCTGACAAGGGCGAAGCCGGTTTTTTTATTCTGTTTCGCCTCTTCCTCCATTATCTGATCCTTCTTGAGAGGTTCCTTTTCCTTTTCAGTCTGAGGTTTCTGTTCCCTGAATCTATCAAGAAGCTTCTCCCTGTGTTCTTCGATTATGTTATGCAGATCGAGGAGAAAATTTCGCTCAACTGGAAGCAGGTCTTTCAGATCCTTGCTCTGTATTTCGTACAGAGATAACTTTAAAATTTTACCGTATCTCAGAAGATAGAATGTCTTAAAATCATTCTCGATCTGACTTACTCTATTTTTTATTCTGAGGTATCTGTCAATATCTGTTGAGATAAGACTCTTTGCCTCTCTATTGAGGGCGTCGATGATATCAACTATCTTTCTGTAGAAATCATTCTCAAGCTTCCTTACCCTTTTGGATGATCTTTCCACGCGAATAGCGGCCTGTAACTCCGAGTAGACGGAATCGATCTCGGAACTACCGAGTGGCATAAAACCACATTGATGTTAGGGTTATTAATTCTCGTATGTTACGTTGCGGTTCAGATTGTGCACAGATCATTCTGAGATGCTTTCAGATATAATCAAGCAATGAAAATTAAACTTTGAAGAAATCGTCGCCGAAAGCACTGTACGGAATATCCTGAAATATCTTTTGAAAAATGTTCTCATAGTTCTCAAAATTTTGCCTGATCATGATGGCCCTTTTTGGTACTGATTCAGGAGGTATGAGTTTATCCGGATTCATCGGATCATTCGCGTAGTCGCTCTCAAGCATGGCATATCTACCGGATTCGATCATGAGTTTCACATTATTCCGCGTGGCGAGCAGGGTTTTCGGCATACGGGGCACATCACCAAGTATCTCAATTTTAGCGTGATGTTTTATAACTCTTTCAATGTTAATACCGACTTTTCTGGCCAACCCCTCTATCTCTCTGATGGAATCAGTATTGAGATCTTCGGTGTGGAGCATAACGTATGTGTCCAGATCTTTGGCAAGCATCATGCTCTCGGTGATAACGTCATTGGAAATTTCCATAACCATCGGATCGACCTGAAAGTGAGGGCGGCCAACCTCACCGAATCCACTGGCCTTCCCATCGGAGATGTACTTCGCGGCGAGGTGCAAACCCTTGAACATTTCGTAGCGTGGATTTTTCCCTGACTCCTGAAAATAGAAGAAATCGAGGGGATAGGGTCCAATTGAAACCTCAACGTGTATCTTAAATGCTTCTCTGATGAGGTTAGCAACCTTTACCGTTCTCAGGTATATCTCTTCATAGTAGTTGTCCGGTTCCAGGGAGTAGTCTGGAAGGTTGACTAGATTTATCGCATTTCCGAAATACCTCAGAAACCTTCTCAGAGCGTCCTCCCAGGTGTTTTTGCCGGAGAGGTGGAAGTGGCTGTCGAAGATGATGTTCCATGGTGCTCTCTCTCCCATTGCATAGTTATTGATTTCACCGTAATAAGATATGATCCTGCTATGTTCTGCGTATCGGGAAGATGTCTGCCGGCATTGGAAAAAGTTTATTATCATGCACACATAAGGATGGTAGTGATGAAAAATGCAGCAAGGTCAAATGGCTTATGATAGAGCTATTACGGTCTTCTCGCCAGATGGAAGGCTCTTTCAGGTTGAATACGCTAAAGAGGCTGTCAAGAAAGGATCAACAGCCCTGGGTATGAAATTTCAGGATGGAGCCCTTCTCATAGCTGAGAGGAGATCGAGAAGCAAGTTAAGCGAGCAGCCCATCATGGAGAAGATTCAGCTGGTGGATGACTCTGTAGCAGTGGTAACATCAGGTTTGATTGCAGATGCTCGCGTTCTTATAGATTTCTCCAGAATATCGGTTCAGCAAGAGAAGATAACGTACGGTGCCCTTGTAAATATGGACAACCTTGCCAAGCGCGTCGCAGATCAGATGCAGCAGTACACGCAGTATGGTGGGGTTAGACCCTTTGGGGTTTCCCTCGTTTTCGCTGGGATAGACCGGATTGGTCCGAGGCTTATTGATTGCGATGCCGCCGGTACGATCAACGAATACAAAGCCACGGCGATTGGTCAGGGTAAGGAGAAGGTTATCGAGTTCCTGGAAAAGGAATACGAAGAGGGTCTGGATGAAAAAGAGACCATTATGCTTGGTCTGAGAGCTCTCAAATCATCCATAGATGGGGACTTTAACGTACCTGAGGTCGCTACAATAGAGAGGAAGAAGAAGTTCTATATCTACGGCAGAGATGAGATTGAGAAGCTGATGAGCAAGCTTTAACTGCATTTCATATAGTGAGCGAGCGAAAAAGGGAGATTTTACGAACAATCTTGATGAAATTTAGTTCCTGTAATTTTTTTCTACGAGATCCTTATCTCCATCCTTTTGTTGTGTTTCCCCTTACTCTGCACCTTCCCAAGATTTATTTTACCGATCTCCGAAGTATTCCTCACGTGGGTTCCCCCATCAGCCTGCATATCTAAACCCTGTATTTCTACAACCCTTACCTTCTCCAGAGACATTATAAGTTTCCTTCCCGGTTCGGTTCTCGCAAGACCTTCAATTGAAAGTGCCTCATCCCGGGAAATTTCTCTGACCACGATCGGGTGTGCTTCTTTTATAACCTCGTTAGCGCGCTTCACGAGATCTGAGGCGGTATCTCGATCCAGTTTTTCAAAATCGAAATCTATTCTGGCCCTATCCTCATATATCTGACTCCCTGTAATGAGCATATCCGGGTTCCCGAGAAGATGGACCACCGCATCAATTATATGAATGGCAGTGTGGTATTTCATGTGGGTATACCTCCTTTCCCAGTCTATGAAAAGTTTCGCAATCTTACCAGACACATCTCCTTCAATCTCCTCTGCGGTGAAGTGCTTCACCTCACTCCCATTTTTTTTAGCATCAACTATCTGGTAGGTCTTCCCATCAATCTCCACGTGACCCCTGTCGGAGGGCTGTCCGCCGCCAACCGGATAGAAAATTGTTCTGTCAAACTGAAGGTAATCATCTCCCTGTTCGGTTATCACGGCTGTAGTATCTTTTAGATAGGAGTTATCAAGATACAGTTTCAGAGTCATAACATCCGATTCCTCCATCCGATTTAATTTTAAAGGCCATAGATGATCGGAGAGTAAAGGTGGAACCGAAAACTCCGGCCTGGATTTTAGAGAGAATACGCCTTTGTGATGGCTATCTTCTGAAGTGGCCTGTCATTTCGATCAGTTCTTAACTCTGCAATTTTGTCCACCACATCCATTCCTCTGACAACCTTTCCAAACACCGGGTGTTTACCGTCAAGGTAATTATTGTTAACGAGATTGATGAAGAACTGGCTGCCTCCAGTATTCGGACCCGCATTTGCCATTGCAATGGTTCCCCTGTCATTCTTATGATTTTTTGAAAATTCATCCTTTATGGTGTATCCGGGTCCACCTCTTCCCGTCCCCGTGGGATCTCCTCCCTGTATCATGAATCCCTTTATGACTCTGTGAAAAATCGTACCATTATAAAACCCCCGGTCTACCAGCTTTTTGAAATTTCCGGCGGTGATTGGCATATCATCATCGAAGAGCTCAATCTCTATCTCGCCAAGCGTCGTGTCCAGTACCACGTGCGTCATAGATGAATATATGGAGAGACTATTAATAGATTCCAGCGGTCACGGCCATCCTGGCAGGGCGCTCTTTTTGATCGGATCGGTGAATCATCAGCTTTTGAACGGTTCCAATGTAATATATCGCATGGGATAAACTCAAGCGTTGATTACGAACATCTCTTTAATCTGCAATTGGAAGATTTTGTAGAATACCGGCTAGCACACGGGAATGTACCTGTCCATCTTGACAATCCGCCACGTGGTACCTACGCTGCTTACACTTCCATACCTGAATCAATCTCACCCGAAAGCCCTTTGACGCTTCATTTCCTGTTCTACCGGTTTCCCGGAATATTTTTTAGAATAAAAGCAAGGGATCAGAATTATCATACTTTATTATACAGAAAAGCAAATGGTTCTATCCAATAGAGCAGCATAATATTATGAGAAAAATATATATAGAGCTTACAGATAAATATGTATGGGTAAATACGGCAACGGGGCAAAGGGAGGGCTTCTCGGTGGTTTTGCATACGGAATAATATCTGCCATTGTAACTGATGCTACTTTGGTGCTTTACAAGAGTAATGTGTTATCGCTTCTTAAGACGGAGATCGGTTCCCTGCCAAGCAATCCCTTGAATCTCACCCCCGGGGGGATGTTCAGTATGATGCTTGTTGTGGCTCCCATCGTTTTGATAATTTCCGGTCTGATCGTTGGGGTCATTCTTGGATTAATCTTCGCTGCGGTTCACAATTCCCTACCATCCAAGGATTACAGGATCAAGGGAATCATATTCGGTATCATAATATGGGTCATTCTTGATTTGCTTCTTGGCCTTTACAACAGAGGATATGGTGCAGGTGTCTACTACATAACACTGGCGGTCGAGTTTGGTGCCAGCCTGCTGTACGGATACATACTTGGGCGTCTCTTCAACAGGTGGGAGACCAGAGATAAGGCGGTTCTCGAGGAGCCTCCTTATCCTAATCTTTGAGGACGATCCTTGGCTGGTTTCATCTCAGTAACCTTGCTTGAGTAGAACCACACTCGCAACATACTGTTGCGGACATATTCCGGTGAGGACACAACATGCTTTTCTGTGTATTGTAGATCTGTTATGGTAGAAGAATCTAATGGAAAACTAAACTGGGCAGAAATGGCGAATGCTACTTTTTAGTCTAATCAAAAGTTCTCCAATGCAGTTCTGATTTTCTGTGCTATCTCCTTTGCACTGTGATCAATGTGAGAAATGAGAGACCGCACCTGAGGTATATTTTTAACTCTCTATCAGTGATGCTTTTATCTATGGAAATTACATGGCTCCTATATGAAGACGCCTGAATCTGCATATTCCTTGAAACTTGCCGATGAAATAGCCATTAACGGTAAATATGTATATTTTACCGTTAAGTGGATCGAGAATGACGAGTACCGGTCCTCCATCTACCGTTTTGATGGTTCAAGTCCGGAAAGAGTTACATATGGTGGAAGAGAGAGATCGCCTCTCTTTTTCCGGGATTCCCTGTATTATATATCAACAAGAGAATCAGTGGTGGATGGCCGCATGCTGAAGACAGATCGATTGATGAGGCTTGAACCGGGAAAGGAGCCTGTTGAGATCTTTTCCTCAAAGAACATTTCGAAGGTGATATTCCACAGGGGTAGCATTTATTCAATAGTCGAAACGGCAGTCGATGAGGATGCTCCTTTTGCCACGAGCAGGTTGAAGTACAGGTTCAATTCGCGTGGTCTTCTCCGGAGCAGGAAGAAACTTGCTCATTTCCGTAATGAGCTCAAGGTAGTTGTTGAGGGCGATTTTGATGTTGGGGATATAGCAACAAATGGAAAACGCTTGATATTCACCTCTACTGAGGGCTTCGACGATTACGGGCTTCAGAACATTTTTGAACTCAATACCAGTGATAATTCATATAGCAGAGTCACCGGAAAAGGACTTTCCATAAATGCCATTTGTGTTGCTGACAACGGAGCAATAGCCTATACCGGCCACGATCGTGGGACAACACCCTGGGCAATCAGCACTCTAAATTTTCCAGAGGAAAACAGGACAGTGAGTGTATCGGAGAATGCCAGTAATGAAGTACTTACCGATCACTTTACTTCCGGTCACGAACGCCTGATTTACGATAGTGGCACCTTTTATCTAATAGGCCAGGACGGAGGGAGCACATCAGTTTACTCTGTGGGTGATTCAGTTGAGAGGATGACCGATCCGGAGATGGTTGTAAGGGACATGTCTGTTGCGAACGGAGAGATCGCTTACATATTTACCAATTCTTCCAAGCCGTCGATCGTGAGATTCAGAGGTGATTA
>WAQW01000025.1 GCA_015520045.1 Thermoplasmata archaeon
CCATTCCACCAATCTTATAGAACGCATGAATAAGGAGATAAGGAGGAGGATCAAGATCATAGATTCTCTACCATCAGAGGAGAGTGCTATGAAGATAATTTATCTCAGGGTAGTTGAGATAAATGATAAGTGGTCTCTAAGAACATTAAGGAGATATTATAAATGCAAGGATGAGATAGAGGAAATGTTTCAGGAGAGGTATCCTTTATAAATACACAAAATATGGGACGCTACGGATACTGACAGAATACCGCCTTCCTAAACAATGAATAGGATCTTAGGGTTCGCTGTAACTCACCTTCTTTCAGAATTCCTATCGTTCAGAATACACATCAAATTGGCTATCTTACGGTTCCATCTTCACATCTTTTCCTTCTAACCCTTCGATCGCAGGTATGCGCACCTGTGGAGCTTATCCATTCCCGATGCATTCCGGCACAAAATATATACCTTTGAATAGTTTCAATCCGATATGGCTAAAAAAGTCGTTATTGTAGGAGCTGGAGCGGGCGGAGGACTCACCGCCAGCAGATTAAGGAAGCTCATTCCAAAGGAGGAACTTGAGATCACTGTGATTGACAGAGATGGTACAACAGACTTTCAACCCTCATATACTATGATTTCAACCGGTAACCGTTCACCCGATCAGATTAGCACTCCGATAGAACACTTCACAAAGATTGGTATAAAACCAATCAAGGCTGAGGTAAAGGAAATCGATCCAAAGAACAGATATGTGATCACTGGCGAAGAAAAAATTGGCTATGATGTTCTTGTTCTTTCTCCAGGTGTTAAATTTGATTACGGGAAATTTCCCGGCTCCGACAAGCTATTCCATTTCTGGGATATGCACTCCGCCTTGAAACTTAGACAGCAGCTTGCCGGTTTTAATGGTGGAAGAATACTGATATCCGTGACCACGAAGTTGTATAAGTGCCCACCAGTTCCCTGGGAGATGGCCATGATGCTCGATCACTATTTCCGTATGAAAGGCATCAGAGATAAAGTCGAGATAACCGTGGCTCACTGGGCGCCAAAACCCTTCGCGATGTTCGGGCCTACTCTTTCGGAACCTGCAACAAGGTGGATAGAGGAACGTGGAATAAAAACAATTAACAATTTCACACTAAGATCAATCCAGGCCGACAAAAATGAGATTACATCAGAAACTGGAGAATCCGTTAAATTCGACCTTGGCATTGTGGCGCCACCACACCTTCCTCATGATTTTATAAGCAACAACGACGATCTAAGATCTGAGAATGGTTGGTTAAGTTCCAACATAGACAACTTCAGAACGTCAAAATTCGATGATATTTATGGGCTTGGAGATGCTATAGCACCTACTGTAGGACTTGGGATGGCAGGTGTATTCGCGCATTTTCAAGCTGATACGGTGGCCACACTAATAGCCGGCGATATTACAGGATCTTATTCCGCTGTGCCATATAACTCCCTGGGCCTATGTGCAGCAGACCTTGGTCATGCTGGCTGGATCGCATACTGCGATTTTGGAGGAAAACTAAGAAACCAGTCACCATTCCCTGATTGCAGATCTACAGGGAAGAGTGTATTGTTTAAACTTGCACATCCAATTTACGAGCGGTATTTCCTCGCAAATGTTTACGGAGGGTGGTACTAATGTCAACCGATTCCGAAAAGAGTACCAACGATATTGTGGAAGAACTCCTTCCCACTATAAGGACTATAAAGAAGCTTCAGGAATCTGGTATCATGGCAATGATAGATGCCGTGGCTGATAACTTTGATGAGCTGTTCAACTATGCCAGCTCTATGCCCCTGATGGATGGAATCTCCTTGCTCGTCAAGATTGCCCCTATGGCAAGTGTGTTACTCAAATCCATCGATATGGACAAACTCCAGAAAAGTCTTGAAAGCATCCCGTGGGATAGGGTTGCTTATGGGTTCAACTCAATAACAGATTTCATGGCGAAAGATATGGAGAAGGTTCAGATCCCGCAAACCAAAGCCAGTATGCTAAGGGCACTTGGAGAGATAGAAACCCCAGAAATGCAGTACCTGCTTAACATTGCCATCAAATTCGCGAGAAGGATCATGGACGACATGGAGAACTTGAAAAAAACAGAGAAGTAAACTATTTGATTTATAGTAAGATTTCTACACCTTTCTTCTATTTCTATCGAAGAAGTAGCTGAAACTGTTCTCTGAGAATTTAACAGTTTCCAGGTACTGCTCAATTCCCCGCGATTCTATTATTTTAAAAGCCCCTTCAAGAGCTTCATCCCTCTCATCTGACGAGATGCTTTTCCATCTTGGAAAAATCAGTTTTTCCTCGCTATCGTTGTGTTCCTGCAGTAGTCTGAAGTACAGTTGCAGTCTCTTTGATGCCAGCTCATCTTTACCCTCGTCGTGCCAGGACACAATATTGCTGAAAAGTGTGTTTAGGAGCTTGTGATCGGCAGCTATCCTATCGACCTCTCTAGTATACGATGGCCCATCATCCCATTCATACCTCTTCAGCCGGGGAAACAAAATCTTTTCCTCGATCTCGATGTGGCTCTGCACGAGATAGTCATCAAATCGAACGAGCTCCTCGAATCTCGACAGCCTAAAGTTTCCCACAAGGTGTCTGATAGCGAGATGCTCCACAGATAGTATTTCAACGAGATCCGCCATAGATCATCAACACCATTAGGACCATTATGCTATATATTATAAATATGATGTAATTCTTTCACCTTATTCTACCTAGCGTGGATTCAAAAAATTTACGGCTTTTCTATAAGTATGCGCTATTACTCTTTTTTTGATGCTCTCAAAAGAGATCAAAACTCCACTCTGGCGGGATATACTTCCCTTCCCCCACTCTCCCAATGAAGCGCTCCGCTCACTATTTTAAGAACATTCGGAGAATCCTCAAGAGACAGAACGATCCTACCAGCGTCAAGCTTTATTCCTAAACTGCCCGCATTGAGCGCATCGATGAGAACGTCCTCGCCCCTTTTGATTTCAGTGTATGATACCTTTCCAGAACTGCTGAAGTAATGTGCCTTGTTCCAGTACTTATGGCTGAAGGTTATCGTATCTGTGAATATGCGATTGAAAAATGCCAGATCTTCATCGATTTTGCCCTCTTTCTTGGCTGTTTCAATCAACTGGTGCATCTCAGATGTTATCCTGGTAGCATCATCACCATCGATGATCTGTTGGTGGTAGATCAGATTAGCTGTATAGTATGGATTTCTCAATAACTTTCTCTTTGTAATAAAACCGTTACTTTTCTCAAAAACCAGCTCTCTGTTTCCCGTGATGAATGAGTTTATTATGGCATCTTTCATTTGTTCCACAGACCTCCACGTTATTCCAGCAGATTCAGTCGAACTCCACGAGAACCAGGAGGGAATTTCCTCTTCGCTAAAATCTGAATATTCCTCAAAGAGTCTCTTTGATGAGCCAAGCCAGTAATACCGTGGTATGAATGAGTGGGGGAGCTTCCTGAAGCCCTGTATATCTATCATTGAATCAGTCAAACAGAATTTGCTTATAGCTGGATTAAACCTAACTGCAACTTCTCCAGGCCCAACGAGGAAAATATGGTTATCAACCAGCCTGAATCCCATAACTGACGTGGAAAACAGATCATAAACAAGTTTCTTTGGACTTACCACGTCTAGCGTGATCCCGCTCGATTCCAGATGGTTTTTCAGATCACCCAGCTCATGTTTTGTTTCCTCCGGAAACAGCTGGAAATCGAGCATGGCCACAATTCGAGCACCTTTGATTCCGTTGTCTCCACTCTCCCTCAGCCTTGAATTTAACGTATCAATCTGGTTTTTGAAAAGGCGAATCTTTTTCGGTGATATCTTAAGAGAACCAATACACTCGGTTATAACATAGCCATCGTCCTCAACCTCAAGAAGATCGTGAAAAACACCAAGCGTTTCATACCTTGGAATAATTTTCTTTCCTCTGGAGAATTCAAGGGCAGCATAGGCCATTTCAAGCAGGGCACTCTCAATTGTGAGATGCCCATTGAGATCCTGTTCTCCTCCCATGACAATTGGCAATCTACCTTCTTATTTAAATATTTCACACAAAAAAATTCGTTAGAGAATATTCATAACTACTCTGGTATCGGATAGCACACTGGATCAAAAGTGAAATTGTCAGGTATGGATTCTGGTAGGATTTTCAGTGTGATGCGAAGAGGATTCGTCCTATCCACAATTTCAAGGGTTCGTCCCACAAATATCTCACTGGAAGAAGACTGCAATGATAAAAGATCTCATTCTCCAAGAACCTGATAGATGACTTCCCTAACGCGGCTTCTGATGTCAAGCTCAACTAGAACGATCTGCTGCCACGTTCCGGTTATGAGCTCGCCTCTGACAAAGGGCACTGTCAAATCCGGTTTCAGGAGGGATGCTCTGACATGGGATCTACCGTTCCCATCTCTCCATCTCCTTTCGTGGTGATATTCAGTATCTCTGGGGGCGATTCTTTCTAGCATTGCCGGAAAGTCCCTCAGGAGACCCTCCTCATACTCGATGGTGGTTATACCCGCCGTGGATCCTGGAACAAAAATTATCACAATACCATTCTCAACTCCGGACTTTTTAACAACCGCAGCTGCATCACCTGTCAGATCAACAATATCTCCCTCACCTTTTGTTTTGTACGAGATGCTTTCAGTAAAAACTGCCATGCTTCTTCATTTTATTTGAACCTAAAATATGTTTCGATTACCTCCCGCTTCCACGCTTACTGATCAACCTCCGTTCTAGGCTTGATCCTTCCCTGCGTGTAAACAGGCAAGCAAAGCCTTTGTCCCTGAGGTCTTAGGTATACGTATGGTTCTAAAACTCACGATATGTTGAAGGAATGGTTGGATAGAGTTGAATCTACATAATCTTAAAAAAACCTAATCTGCCAAAATGGGTTGATTTAATAGCTAAATAATCATGACTAAGCATGAATTATGGTGGAATAATAACTCCGATGATCACTCCGTTTAAAAAGGACGGGAGCATAGATGAAAATGCTACTGCATTGCTCATAGATGAAATAGACAGGTACGGTGTTGGCACTCTCTTCCCACTTGGATCGACCGGCGTCTTTCCGTATCTCTCTCTGGATGAGAGAAAGCATTTCCTTAAATCTGTCAGAGACCATTCCAAAGGAAAAACTATCATAGCAGGCATAGGTTCGTCTATTGTCCAGGAGTCCATAGAGATTGCAAAATTTGCTGCGGACATAGGTATCAACGCAATTGTTCTGATGCCAGCATATTACATTAAACCAAATCAGGAGGGTATTATATCTCAATTTACAAGAGTACTTAGCCACACAGATCTGGATCTGTTCCTCTACAACATACCTCAACTATCAGGCCAATGGATAAACATAGATACCATCGAGTACCTTAAAACGGAATTCTCTCAGATCAGAGGCGTTAAAGATTCATCCGGAGACATAAGATATTTCCAACAACTGACGCAGCTTGTGAGCGGTGATTTCACCATCTTCCAGGGACAGGATGATCTTCTCTACAGCTCCATGATGCTGGGCGCGTCTGGCGGTGTGTGTGGAACCACCAACCTGACCGATGATGCTGTGAGAGTTTATAACCTCATCAGAAGAGGGCAGACCGCTCTTGCGTTGAGGATTCAACTTAAAGTCATAGTACCTATGATGAATTACCTCAATTCAACAACATTTCCCACCGGCTACTATCTGTATTTTTATCACAAGAATAATATCTCAGGAGGATACAGGGTCCCTATGGTGGAGCCCGCTGAAACGTCCATCAGGCGAATCATAGATGGTATGAGTTTCCTGGTAGAAGAATCAAAAAAATATAAATAGAAACTAAAACTACCGCTTTGCCTAATGAAGGAGGTAATTAGAAATGACTGAATCATATGTGAAATTTGAAACTCCCGAAGACCTTCAGAAGAGTGTTCTTGATCTAATAGAGAATTCTTTCAGATCAGGCAAGATTAAGAAGGGAACCAATGAGGTGATAAAGAGTATAGAGAGAGGCGAGAGCAAGCTTGTGATCATAGCTGAGGATGTCTCTCCGCCGGAGATTGTTTATTATCTTCCAACTCTCTGTGATGAGAAAAAAGTCCCGTACGTTTATGTGAAATCGAAAACGGATCTTGGGAATCGCATAGGGATTTCTTCCGCAGCATCCGTCTCCATTATTGACTACGGTAAGAATGAGGAGAGTTTTAATAAAATAATCTCCGAGCTCTCAAACATAAAGAAGTGAGGTGATACAGTTGGCAGATGATGCTACTCCTGCCGAAGTGCTTGAGATAATTGGTAGAACAGGCATGGCCGGAGAAGCGAATATAGTAAAAGTCCGGGTCTTATCCGGCAGAGATCAGGGTAGAATAATCACAAGAAACGTCACCGGTCCGATAAGAGTTGGTGACATCCTCATGCTAAGGGAGACCGCCAGGGAAGCAAAGAGATTATCTGTCAGGTGAATCAAATGGCACAAAAAAAATGCAACTTTTGCGGTGATCTCATTGAACCGGGATCCGGTATTATGTTCGTTAAAAAGAATGGTACGATATACTATTTCTGCAGCAGGAAATGCAAGACGAATATGCTGGATCTCAAGCGAGCCCCGAGAAAGATAAAATGGACCAGTGAATACCATAGGCTGAAGGCACTGAGTTCAAGGCATGCTAAATGAGGTGAAAACGTGGAAAAAACGCTTGTTCTTATAAAACCTGACGGGGTGAGAAGGAGACTTATAGGTGAAATAATTGGTCGTTTTGAACGAAAGGGACTGAAAATAGTTGCAATGAAGATGCTTCAAGTATCCCACGAAATGGCTTCTCATCACTACAGCATCCACAGGGACAAGCCCTTCTATGATGATCTTGTGCAATATATCACTTCATCTCCTATTGTTGCCATGATCCTGGAAGGAAAGAGCGCTGTTGCTGTTGTCAGGGGTCTGTGTGGGGCAACTGACGGATCGAAGGCTGCTCCTGGTACCATCCGAGGAGATCTCTCAAACAACATACAGTACAACATTATACACGCATCTGATTCTCCTGAATCCTTTGCATATGAATATCCCATATTTTTTAAGAGTGATGAAATCTTTGAATTTGATTATGGGGATGAGAATCTAATTTGATGGCGATGGTATGGAATCTAAGAGCCTCAGAGAACCCATTGTCTGTGTTCTCGGACATGTTGACCACGGTAAGACGACCCTTCTCGATGCTATCAGGGGAACCAACGTAGCTGGCGCCGAGGAGGGAGGTATAACACAGCGAATAGGGGCTACTGAGATTCCAAAAACCATCATTGAAAAATTTTCGAAGGATGTTCTTGGTACGGTATCAGTATCAATACCGGGCCTTCTTTTTATCGATACACCTGGTCACGTGGCATTCGCGAACATGAGAGGCAGGGGGGGAGCGCTGGCAGACATAGCGCTTCTTGTGGTGGATATAAACGAGGGTTTCATGCCCCAAACCGTGGAATCGATTAATATTCTAAAAAAATTTAAAACCCCCTTCATCGTTGTTGCAAACAAGATAGACAGAATACCCATGTTTGTAAATTGCCCGGGAAAATCATTCAGGGACTGCTTCAAGATGCAGAGGGAAGAATGGGTTGTAGAGTTTGAGAAGCGGCTGTACAATCTGGTGAGCAAACTTTACGAGTTCGGATTTTCCTCTGAAAGATATGATCGGATCAAAGATTTCAAGAAGAACCTGGTAATTGTTCCTGCGAGCGCGAAGGAATCTGTTGGACTCCAGGACATCATAGTGATGCTTACGGGGCTTGCCCAGAGATTCCTGGAATCTGAAATATCATTGAAAGTAAGCGATCAGGGTGTGGGCACCGTTCTTGAGGTGAAGAGGG
Organism: Thermoplasmata archaeon; assembly: GCA_015520045.1. Classification (GTDB taxonomy): domain Archaea; phylum Thermoplasmatota; class Thermoplasmata; order Thermoplasmatales; family Thermoplasmataceae; genus WAQW01. The sequence goes on from WAQW01000025.1 coordinate 7,879, forward strand.
AAGATTCTATGGGCCTTACAGTTGATACGATCTTGTATCAGGGTAAACTCAGGAAAGGAGATGTTGTGGCCCTTAACACAAAATCAGGGCCCTCCACAACAAGAGTGAAGGGACTCTACGTTGCAGTAGGGCGAGGGGGGAAGTCACTGCAAGAAAAGAAAGAGATCAATGCTGCTGCAGCCATCAGGATTCTCCTTGCAAACAAGATAGACGTGATCCCTGGTACACCCATTTACTCTGTCAGATCAGGTGATGATATAGACGAGATATTCAATGAGATTCAGAAAGCCACTCAACCTGACATAGATATATCAGAAAACGGTATCATAGTTAAAGCCGATTCTCTCGGCTCTCTTGAGGCAATTTCCTATGAGCTCTCCCTTGAAAATATCAAAGTTCGCCAGGCAGATATTGGAGATATTTCAAAGAGAGATATTATCTCTGCAGAAACTCTCAATGATCCAACCGAGAGGCTGATTGTTGGCTTCAATGTTGAGGTTCTGCCAGAGGCGAAGGATACCCTCGCATCCTCAGATGTTGATGTCATAACAGACAGGATAATTTACAATCTTGTGGAGAAAACCAAGGAGTGGATAGAGAGTAAAAGGAGAGCACTCCTCGAGGAGAAAAAAAGAGAGATCCCGATACCTTCCAAGATTATGATAATGCCTGAGTACATTTTCCGAACAACAAAGCCCGTTATAGTTGGTCTGAAGGTCATTTCAGGAAGATTGAAAGTTGGCGATCGCCTCATCAAATCCGACGGTCGGTTCGGAGGCACCATAAAGAGTCTGAGAGACGGTGATGTGAGCAAACAGTTCTTTGATGCTCCCGGCGAGGTTGCCGCAGCGATAGAAGGGGTGACCCTGAACCGACAGATATCTCCCGGAGAGTTTCTCTATGTTGATATACCCGAGTCTGCGGTGCAATCCATAAGGAACTCTGATATGGGACCCGAAATAATGGAAACGCTGGATGAGATAATAAGAATCAAGAGGAAAGAAAACATATTCTGGGGAACCGGTGTTTAGATGAAGTGCCAGATCAGAATTATGGCGGCAGCACCACCAACATAGGATATTGCTGAAGCTATTTTCCTTTTTCGAAATGCTGTGTACAGAAGAAAAGTGAGGGAGAGAACAAGAACCACGTACACGCTCCATATATCCGCGTGCATTTCAAGGCTCCCAAAGGATGTTAAGATCCCCGTCACGAGAGTGAGCTTGTAGATGGTGCTGCTCACAATAACGCCAACGGTCATGTCTAACCTCTTTCTGATCAGTGTGATCGAGGCCATGAAGATCTCCGGAAGCGAACCGGCGACACCCACTATTATAAAACCTGAAACGAAGAGGGGTATCCCAAGATAGTTGCTGAATATACCTGTGTATAATACAATGTTCTCAGATGAGAAATAGAGCAGCACTATAGAGAGCACTATCAGCAGCGGATTAAGCTGCGCAGAATCGTCCGGTTCCAGCTCAATAGCTACCCTTCTCCTGCGAGATAGAGTGATGTATCCTCCAAAGACCAGGAAGAATACAACCGCAACGTAGGAAGGTATCACTCCAGGAAGCAAGGACACAAAAAATACAGCCCCTGCAGAATACATTAGGAAAAGTCCGTCTGGAAAAAAGGGTCGGGGTGATTCCTTCAATATGAAGGGCAAAATGAACAGGAATGGCAGGAGTGTTACAATGATGGAACCCTGTATATTGCCGAATCCCAAAGTTGAGAGATTACCCGATGCGGATAGCACGGTTACAAATATCTCGTCGAAAACAGAACCCATGCCCACCAGGAGAACTCCTACTGTCTTACCACTCAAACCATACCTTTTCCCAACAGTTTCCATCTGGCTGACAAAAGCTTCGCTCCCATAGTAGAGGCCGAAAACCGCAAATGAAACAGAGAATATGAACGCTATCAGGTTTAAAATGACACTGTGTATAGAGAAAAAGGCATTAAAACCTATCAAAATAAAAATTAAAGGATACCGAAGACGGCTCCCCTTATACTTTTTCATTGAAGAATCATATTCTCGGGCGGTGTGACACGAACCTCCTCTGTTATGAGATTTCCCCTCGTAATTTTCTTAAATTCAACGTTGGTGGGACGCATCTTCTCGATGATGTACTCGAAAGATAGATCAGCCCCCTTAGGATCTCCACACGTGTATATATCAAGCGTAACAAGACCATGCTCTGGCCACGTATGGAATGCCAGGTGAGATTCGGCCAGCAAAACTATCCCACTCACACCTCTTGGCTGAAACTGATAGTAATCCGAGGAAATTTTGGTGAGCATTCCCGCCCTAACCGCATCCTCTATAATACCATAGACCCTGTCCGTTTTCGAAATCATCTCCGGATCTATACCGTAAAGATCTGCTATGATCTGGACCCCTACTACCATCCTCATCATCCTCCATATTTTATCCCTCCTTGATTTTATTAACGAAGCACTGCATACTAGAATGTTATTTAAATATTTTTTAAGATGACCATATCTTTTTTAATGCATTGATTGATATAATATTGGATAATACGTGTTTGTTGAAATTTTATCACTTATTATCTGTGTAAAAATATAGTAATAAGTATCACACATAAATGAAGGAAAAATCTACCTGTGGATATTTTCTGGACAGTTCGGAAAGAGCAGCAAGGTGGTACCTGAGTCTCTGATCCGAAACAAAAACACGACAGGAGATGCCCCTGATACACGCATCAAAGGATGCCTCTACGGTCGCATACTCAACATCCACCCTTAGCCCTCTTTTTCTGCAGAAGAGAAGGGCTTTTTCCCCGAGAACGCCAGTCAGCTCAGATGTTTCCTGAGGGAGCTCCTCGTAAGAATACCACCCTTCATCGGTGATGACGTAAAAACGGATCTTTCCCATTTCCATGCTGACTATGCCGGTTACACCTGTAACTGAAACAAAATCCCCATCACTGGCATCACTTTGAGCGATTCCCTTTGCAGAGGATTTCTTATCTCTAGAGGCGTGGAGGTAGCCGTTATCCATAAAAAGATAAACGGTATCACCACTCCTCACATTTCCGCTTGAAATGGCCTCCCAACTGGTCTGTCTATCGATTCTCTCAAGACTTGTGGTAAGCCTGCTTCTCAAATCCAGTAAACCCTTCCTCATTGCCTCGAAACCCAGCGGTGTTATCTTGTCCTCATCATTAAGATAGCCTGATGCTCTCAGCTGTCTGAGATGGTAAACCACTCCCTGCCTTGTCATTCTAAGGCTCTCGGCGATCCTACCTATGCTGTGCTCACCATCCAGGAGGGTAGAAAGTATCATTAGCTGGTTAAGGGTTAGATTTTCTGAGTTCACAATTTACAATAATCTAGAAGCATATATATTTCTATTTGATTTTTCACTCTGGATCGAGCATCACTCATCATTGCTGACCTGATAAAAACATTGAAAAGTGGATGCGATTCTAGCAATGAAAACCATCATTTGCGTAAGCCGATCATAATCGAATCAGATTGCGCTTAAACAAAAACATTAAAGCGCTCCAAATGGCTCACGCATGGGAATGCCCGCAGTATGAGCAGAGTCAGTGTTTTCCCTTCCCCTTGGTCCGCCTATCCCTCATTTTTCCGTGTGAAGATTTGACTGCCTTGTAAGCAAGAAGAGCAAGCGCAGGCGGCTGAGGAACACCAAGATACTTATCAGGTATATCCTGCCCTACCGTCCTCATAACCTTGAACAGATAAATGGATCCTGGGCCGCTAACAAGGTATGCAGCCACAGAGGCAATGAAAAGGCCAGGCAAGAGCGTGAAGTTCCTTGACATTTCTGCCACTATGATCGTTGACATGAGGGGGGCCTTCGCAGCACCAGCAAAGATCACTGCCATACCCACCAGTGCAAACGAATAGTATCCGGGTGAGATGGATGGAAACGCCCAGTTCATAAAAAGGCCAAAGAGGCCACCAAGCATAGCTCCCATAAAAAGAGAGGGTGAGAAGATCCCTCCTGATCCACCCGACCCTATGGTGAATGATGAGGTACCCAGTTTAGCGAAAAACAGAATAACAAACAAGCCACCCAAACCAAGACCTTCAACCCAGACGGGGTTTCCTTCGAATGGTGTGCCTGCGAAGAGCGTGTTCATGTATGAATAACCAAGTCCCAGTGTTACCGGGAAGAACATGCCTATGGCACCAACAACCCAAGATCCAAGGAAAGGACTGAACCACTTTCTCTGTAAGTTTTTCTTGGCGAAAAGATCCTCAACACCGTAGAGTGATCTTGTCCACAGATATGCTGCAAAACCCCCGATTATCCCAAGAAGCAGATAGAAAGGCATATCTGTGTCTCTGAATGCAACGTTTTTCGCTATGAAGATCGGAGCGGGCCCCAGCAACGCAACTGAGACTATGTAACCTATAAGTGAGGAAAGTGCCATGACTACAAGATCGGTTGTCCTGACCTCTTTGTAAAGTACCTCAAGACCAAATAGGGCACCACCAATTGGCGCCTTAAATGTTCCACTTATACCAGCTGAGGCTCCTGCTATTACCATCAGCTTCAGAGCCCTCTCATCCAGATGGAAGAGCTGGCCAACAATAGAAGAAACAGATGCTCCAATCTGAGCAATGGGACCCTCTCTCCCCGCACTTCCACCGGATCCAATTGTGACAGATGATGCCAGAATCTTAACGAATGCCACCCGGCTTCTTATCTTGCCCCCGTAAGTTCTCAGGGCTTCCATAACTTCAGGAACCCCGTGTCCCCATGCCTCAGATGCGTATTTATATATAATAGGGCCCACAATAATACCACCTAACACCGGAATGAAGATTATGGGAACTCCGTGACCATACAAGAAGCCAAAAAAGAACTCGTGGTTTAAAATTATCAACATCCTGAAGAGAACCGCTCCCAAACCCCCTGCAACACCGGAAACAAGAAACAGTGGGCCCCAGAGTTTGAAGAATTTCCAGACATCTGACTCCCATTTTTTCAGTTCTTTGCCTGAATAAAGACCCGAGGGTTCATATTTTTCTGGCATTCTACGTATGTGATTACAGAAGATTATTAATATCTACTGGATAAAAAAGAATATATTTTAATCGCTTCGAGAAGTTCAAGATTGCTGGGTGAGAAATCTTTTCTTCCCTTAACCTTGGCAAATTCATATACGACCGTACTATTCGAGATTGTATGCGGAGGTTGTCGAGTCTGGTCAAAGGCGATGGATTTAGGGTCCATTCCCATAGGGGTTCGTCGGTTCGAATCCGGCCCTCCGCATCTACTCATCTATTCATCCACACTCTCGCACCTTATAATTTTCAGTATCCTGTTTAAATTTCAAAGGTGGCCTTTCCCTAAGATAGCTAAGGTATCAAATGGATCAGCAGGTCTTCGACCTTTCTGTTATCGTCATACTGATCCTGTGAGATCAATTCTTTCATGTTACATCCTGGAGAGGGTATGGCTTCACCATTTCGGAACAAAAGGGGTACCGCTGTTACCCTCTGTTATGATCTCTGAGATCAGAGGCGTCCCCATCATCTCATATAAAATGGCAGCCTTGTTAGGACAAGAAAGGTTCTGGGATGCTTCAAATATTTACTTGACGGTACGTGAGATGGCCAGATGGCCAGCCCATATATCAAGATCGTACGGTCATAGCACTACACATATCATAATTATACTGATGATATGGTTTTCCTAAGTTCTCCACATCTTTACAGGAACGATTAAGAAAAGCCCGGTGCATTTCGTACCTCATGAACCGGGAGAGAAGGTCGATCTGAATTCAGGTTGTCGTGCATAACGGATCAAAACAGATTGTTGAATTCTTGTTTTGCTATATTAAAGGCGATCTTCTTGGAAAATGTCTGCCGCCCGCCAAACGATGAGCTGTGGTAACCCAAAAAATTCTTCCGACTATTTCTTTTCCCTTGTAATCGCAAGTAGGAATAAAAATACAATCAAAAGATGTTTCGCAGGACAAATAGTGGATGATGTTCCGATCAGTTTCCTCGCATCAAACAATAGCGCCTATGTCTGAGAAACTATTCTGATCACATCCCCATCTGACAGGACATGATCCTGTCCTATCACTCTTTTTGTCCTGCCATCAATTGCCCTTATGAATCCTTTTCCGAGGTCGGTGTGAACCATGTAGGCAAGATCCAAAGCTGTGGTGCCTTTCTTCACGATGTACGCGTCAGGAAGAACATTTCCGTCCTTATCCGTCCAGTGGTTCTCATCATATACGGGATAGACGACAATCATATCCATATCTTTTTTGATTATGCTCGTCAAAAGAGAATCTAGCCTTGTTACGGAGGATGATCTGAAAAAAGCCTCTATCTTTCTGAAAGCCATTCTTTGTTTCTCCGTGACAGCCTTCACAGGATTGTAAGGTGGATCTCTGGTTTTTAAGAAGCCGGCAGAAATAGCTTTGGTGATGGCCAGCTCGTACTCGGCGGAAATCAACCTTGTCTCAGGCATTCTCAGAAGAAGATTTCTTCTGTCCTTTTCCTCAAGAAGGTCAGCCCTATTGCCTACACTTACCATTTTCTTAACAACAGTGTAGAATGACTCTGCTATCCTGTGGATAACATCTGGAGAAAATTTCTCAAACTTATCTGGTAAATGATGAGCTGAGATAATTTTTCTAACATCCGCCAGGTTAAGACCTGCCGAAGATACTTTTTTCAGGAGAGTACGATCATAAGGCTCACCCATCAGATCGGCTCTCTTTGAAAACCGATCCCAGCCATCCATAATTTTATTCTCAGCCCACGCCACAAGTTCTCCCCTGACCATGGAGATCTCCTCCTCAGGATCGATAGACGCCACACCCACCGAGTTACCATCAAGATCAGTGCTGCCTGAGGCATCGTAAATCAGAATGATGGCATCTGATTCCTTTATGTTTTCAAGAAATTCATTGCCCATCCCTTTTCCTCTGCTGGCACCCCTTATAAGCCCGGGAATATCTATGATCTCCACGGGAATCAACCGTTTTCCATTGAGACACATACCAGCACGTGGATTACAGGGTTCACCTATGATGGTGTGCGGACATTCCACCGATATGTATGAAACACCAACATTAGGTTTGATGGTGGTGAAAGGATAATCCCCTATATCGGCTGCTGTGGAACACAGTGCTGAGAAGAGAGTGGACTTTCCCACATTGGGTTTTCCGACGAGCCCTATGGATACGTGAACAGAATGCATTCCCATCACAGTATCTCTGCCTTAACTTTGCTGAGGCTGTATCCCTTTGGGCAGTCAACCTTTTCTACTATGGATTCAATCTTTATTTTCCTCACATTCTTTCTCCACATATTGTTGCATACTTCTATGTTTTCGCAGGAAATATGATCGCATTTTCTTGAGTTTATCCCCAGAGTCGCGCCCTCCTGAAGCTTGATGCTCTGCTCCAGAATGAAAAAATCGTCGATCTTCTCAATCTCCACGGCTCGCACCTTGTTGCCCTCGAAAATGGAGCATTTATTGGTTTTTTCCCTCAGAGATGTGATCCTGTAGCTTCTACCCGGTTCAAGGTTAAAACACACGTTCTTTATTCTACATTCAGAACATTCAGGAAGCGGTCCTATAAACACAAACTCATTTCCTTCTTCAGCTAACTTTCCGCCCACCAGCGTGATCTTTGCCATATTTTGCCTCTCCCTGTGAACAGGATTATATTATTCCTGTTATTTCCAGTGATCTCCGTGCAGCCCCTTCACTGAGATCCACGGTTCCAAAAATTGTGTACCTGTCTGGTCTGATAGAATGAGCGGTTCTCAACGCCTCTACGGCATCGCTGGCGCTGATGCCATAATCCTCCGCTTTTATGGAAAGACCAAACTTAGAATATGTCCTGACTAGCTTCTGCCAGTCGCCACCGTGCATGTAAAGTGAAACAACAGAGCCCATCGCACACTGCTCACCATGCATTGCATTACCGCTGCCGTGTTTTTCCAGAGAATGAGCAAAAAGATGCTCACTACCACTTGCAGGTCTCGAAGAGGATGCTATCGCCATGGCTGTACCGGATGCAAGAATCTGCTTCACGACAAGCCATACGGCCTCCTCTATACCGGGCTGAATAAGGTGTGCTTTTTCTATAAGTTCAGTGGAAGCGTATTCAGACAGTGTTGCTGCGCTGCTGCTGTATTCTTCTCCGACGACTCTTGCTGCCAGTTTCCAGTCCAAAACAGCCGTAATGTTGGAAATAACGTCAGCAGCACCCGATGCAAGGTACCTGAAAGGTGCCTTAACCATTATGGAGGTATCAGCAATAATGGCTATCGGCATAACTGCCTGTTCAGAGACATAACCACCTTCTCTCTTTATGGTCGCTCTCGGACTGGCTATTCCATCGTGACTTGGGATGGTTGGAAAACTTATGTGAGGTATCTTCAGAGCCTTAGAAACAATCTTTGCTATATCTATCTTGGAGCCTCCACCGATACCAATAACAAGACCTGATCTTTTGTCTTTTATGAAATTTATGGCCTCTCTTACGTTTAACTCTGTGGCATCGCCAGTAATGAGTACCTCAACCTCAAAATTTTCCTGCGACAATAGCTCAGCTATCTGTTTACCGATGATACCATAGCTATTGTGACCCGTTATGATGGATATCTTTCTGTTCTTTGTATAGTTCTTAGCGATTGGAATCAGGTTATGCAGGACTTCGTGCCCGACATATACGTCACGTGGAAATTGCATAACTCTGTTCTTAACGAAGTCCATTAAAATAGCTATATCTTTTTAAGATAAAAATTTACCCCTATGCACTCAGACTTGCATGCAGAGGTACTTCATCGATACCAGATCAGCGAACAGCGCAGATGAGAAGGGGAAAAGAAATATGAACCAAAATTTCTGAAGAGCTACAGAAGATTTCGCCAAAAGTGAGCACTCTGGTGCTTCAGCAAAACTTTTTGGCATGGAAACCATAAATACCTCATCATTGATGTGAAAACGATCCACCAGGGAATGCGGGTTTTTCCAATTGTCTGCACTTCTGAAGAATGGCATCAATCGAAGAGAAGATAGATTAGTTTAAATAAACATTAGTTTTCACATTTTTAATGCTTAAAGAGGAACTCTTCTCTATTCTGACCGATGCGGGGCTGGAAATCTCTCAACATATTATGGAAGCGGATCTAGGAGAATTATCTAAGCGGATCGGAGATGGAGCCGATGGGACTCCAACATTGGCCATAGATAGAGAGAGTGAGACAATATTCCTACAGCACCTAAAGAGAAATGATGTTCCCTATAACGTGATAAGTGAGGAGAGGGGATTCCTAGATATGGGGAGCGACAAAAATCTCATTGCTGATCCTCTTGATGGTACAACAAACGCCATTTTTAGAATTCCATATTATTCTCTATCTGTCGCCCTCTCAAATAGGAATGGTACGATTATAGAGGCGGCTTTCGTGATGAACCTCTACGACAAAACGGTTTACACTTCTGTTTTGAACGAGGGTTCCTACAGAAATGGCAGAAGGATAACGGTGTCGAAAGGGAGCGGGATTTACATAATAAACTACGGAAATGCTCCAGACAACCAGCTAAGAAAAATTATAAGAAAATCCAGGAAGTACAGAAAGTTCGGTTCCACTGCACTCGATCTTTGTCTCCTTGCATCTGGTTCCGTTGATGCTGTTATAAATATGGGGGGAAGCAGTTCACCGAGGAACTTTGACGTGGCTGCTGGGAAACTTGTCGTTGAGGAGGCGGGCGGTCATGTTGTAGATTCGTATGGCCGTCCTTATACGATCTCATTATCTCCTTCTGTGAAAAAGGATATGGTGGCCGTGGCCAGTAAATCCATGGTGGATGATATCATATGAAGATTGGATTCGTGATAAGAAGAAACTGTCAGAGATGTGCCAGAATAGTCAAGCGCATTCTTGAGATTTTGCCCGACAGCTGGGATCTTGTATTCGAGGAGGAGCTTAACAGATACGGAAACTATCACGGAGTGAAAGCCGAAGAGCTATCCGCCGATATAATAATCAGTGTCGGGGGGGACGGTACCGTGCTGAGGACGTTCCAGCGTTCGCGTGGGCCCATACTGGGAATAAACATGGGTGGACTTGGCTTTCTCTCAGAGGTTGAGATAGGAGAGATCGAGAGCGCCATTTACAGACTCATTCGCGGCGAGTACCAGATAGAAAAAGCACGCAGGCTCAAGGTTGTTCTCAACGGAAGAGAACTTGTTAACGCAACGAATGAGGTTCTTATACACAGCACGCAGATTGCAAAAATAAGAAAATTTTCAATCTTTTCCCGTACAGGCTTCATTGACAGAGTGGCTGCGGATGGTGTTATAGTGGCCACGCCTATCGGCTCAACATCCTATTCATACAGTGCCGGTGGACCGATACTGTATCCCACTCTTGACGCAATGGTGATCTCCTATATCGCACCTTTTGCCTCAAGGTCAAGGCCGATAGTGATGCCCATTACAGAGGAGATCAGGGTGAAACTCATAGGTAGGGATCAGGGCTGCAAGGTGATTGTTGATGGTCAGTCGGAATACAGTATGGATTCATCTGATGATCTCAGGATAAGCCGATCGGACAATTACGCTGAATTCGTAACATTAAAGAGATCATTCTTTGATAGGGTACGAGAGAAACTTGTCAAAAATGTGGTCGATTAGAAGAGCGGTTCTTCAAATGATAATGGAGGCATCCAAGGACACGTATCCGCACGAATTTGGAGCATTTTTGAGAGCGGATGGAAACATCATTTATGAAATAGCTCTCCTACCTGGAACTATTCAGGGAGACCAACATACAATCTTCCAGATGTGGCAGCGTCCCATCGATTTCTCTCTCGTGGGTTCTGTGCACTCTCATCCCTCCGGAAATACTCATCCCTCCTCCCAGGACCTTCTCATGTTCTCCAATTCCGGAGATGTTCACATTATAGTGGGTTATCCGTTCACAATAAGCAGTTACTCAGCATACAACAGAAAGGGGGAAAGTATCGATCTGAAAATCCTTTAAGTGATTTCCAGAGCGTTTATTGAGGATGGGCACTCCTAGGATGTAAGTCACCGTTGAACCTCAAAATAATCACATATACAGGTTAAGATTATTAACATAATGTTCCACGGTAGACTTCAGGGCACTTTCAAAGGAATGCACCGCCTTCCAGGAAAGATGCCTCTTTAACTTGGAAGGGTCTAGGGCGTATCGGACATCGTGTCCGGGCCTATCATCGACAAACTCGATCAGATCTTTACTTTTTCCAAGGATGCGCAGAATCGATGTAACCACGTCGATATTTCTCCTTTCGTTTTCAGCGCTAACAAGATATGTTTCTCCATAGTTTTTTGAGAGTATGATCTTTTCGATGGCACTGCAGTGATCCTTAACATACAGCCAGTCGCGCACCTGACTTCCGTCTCCGTAAACTGGAATTCTCCTGTTGTTCATTGCATTTATTATGGTTTTCGGTATAAGCTTCTCCCTGTGCTGGTATGGCCCGAAGTTGTTGCTGCTATTGGAAATTGTCGCGTGAATTCCATAAGTATTGATATAGGACCTGATCAGGTGATCAGCAGCTGCCTTGGTCGCTGAATAGGGGTTTCTCGGGTTATACGCACTTGATTCTGTGAACTTCCTATCAGAGTCAAGTGGCAGAGAGCCGTAGACCTCATCGGTTGAGACCTGATGGAACTGAACATCATATCGCCTTACGGATTCGAGGATGTTGAACACCCCAAAATAGTTAGATCTAACGAACGGTTCCGCTGAGGCTATCGAGTTATCCACGTGCGATTCAGCAGCGAAATTTACCACAACATCAGACCTCTTCACGAGATCATCCATAACCTCTCTGTTCGTTATGTCTTCCCTTACAAGCTTGTACCTCGAGCCGAAAATATGGTGTTTCACGTACTCGGGGTTGGACGCATACGTGAGTTTATCGACATTTATCAGTGAATCATCAGGGTACTTCAAAAGCCAGTAATTCACGAAATTCGATCCTATAAAACCAGCACCACCTGTAACGAGTAGCCTCATCCACCTCACCATACGAGATTTCTTATTCTTAAAGAGAAGGTAGAAGAGATATAAATGGCTTGTTAGCCTAAATTCCTAACAGGCATAGTAACGCCTCTTGCTGGATCTCCACGAACTGAAACTATACAGAGAAATATTCTGCGCGTAAACTGGTTTTAATCCTTGAATGTAACAGATAAGAATCTTACAGAAAAGGATTATCCAGCCCGGTGATGAGTGGGAGTTTTTTATCTTTCTCTGATACGATAGGTTCGATATCGCCCCAGTCGATAGAGATTATGGGATCATTCCACCTGATTCCACTCTCCATCTCCCTGTTATACTCTGCAGTTACCTTGTAGTGCACGGTGGAATCCTCTATCGCATAAAAGCCGTGAGCGAATCCGGGCGGGATCCATAGCATCTCTCCTCCAGAGGGCGAAAGTTCAAACCCAACCCATTTTTTGAAGTAACGTGATTTACGGCGGAGATCAACAGCCACATCAAAGATCCTGCCGCTTATTACTCTAACGAGTTTGCCCTGTGTGTAGGGAGGTATCTGAAAATGCATTCCTCTCAGAACGTTTTTACGGGAAAAGGAGATGTTGTCCTGTTTGAATTCCCACGGAATTCCATTGTCATCAAATTCAGATTTTTTATAACTCTCGAGGAAAAAACCGCGTTCGTCTCTGGAAATCGTAGATTTGATCAACACCACTTCTGGTATTGCAGAGATTTCAAAATCGAAGGCCATAAGGATTGCATGATTAAATGGTATTTCTATTTTAACTTTCCAAGCAACCCGAGGTTGGATTTCATAGAGTAGAAATCAAATCCTACCAGGCGCTTAGCTTTTTCTACACTGAGTGATGAATCATAGGGTCGCCTTGCCTTGAAAAAATCTGGTTCACTTACCAAGCGCAAAAGAGATTCATCAAGGGAGAATGTTTTGGCTATGGCTACTGCAAGATCGTATCTGGAAATTCTTTCGCCTGCAATGTTTATTATTCCTAGAATATCAGAATGAAGAAGCTCCCGTATGGAGAGAGCGAGATTTCTCGCATGAATGGGTGAGTAGTAGCTCTTGTGAACAGAGATTGAATTTCCCTTTCTGAGTTCAGAAAGTACAAAAAGAGGGAAGTTTCTGGCATGCCCGAAAACTCCCGAGGTTCTAACAACAATGGTTTTCTCGTAGGAAAGGGCATATGATTCCCCTATGAGTTTTGAGATTCCATAGTAATTAATGGGATTTGGAGTTGCTTTCTCAGAGTAGTTACCCTGCTCACCATCAAAGATATAATCTGTTGAGATTTGAATAAAAGTCGCCCCCCTTTTTCTGGCCTCTCTCACCAGAAATCTTACAGCTTCGCCATTCACCCTGAATGCAAGATCCTTGTTTTCCTCGCAGAGATCAACATTTGTCATAGCGGCAGCATTTATTATGATCTCAGGATCAATTACATCCATAACACGACGAACGGAGCCGGGATCTGCAATATCTATCTGGTATCCCGTCCTGCCTGTGTGCGTGAGCGGAAGGGCATCCGGGAGAACCTTCACCAGCTCTCTGCCCAGTTGCCCCTCACCCCCTATAACCGCAATCCGTTGAGAAACACCACTCATATTTCCAGCCTTGAATCACGCCCAATTATGAGTCTCATTCCAAGACCCATAAAATCATTGGGCTTTATGATAACATTTGATCCTATCAGACTCTCTCTTATTCTCTCGGCACCAGTAAGCTCAATGCTACTTCCATCCATGATGACCGAATCTTCAATCTCAACGTTCTTAAGTTTGCAATTGGGCCCGATGCTTGAATAAGGACCCACGTATGTGTCCTGCAAAATGGTGTTCTTGCCAATGTAGCAAGGACCGAGAACCTTTGTCTTGCCCATAATCTTAACACCACTCTCAATTTTGACCCGCCCCGATACCGATGAATCTGCGAAGTTGCCGCTAACTTCACGCTTCAAAGTATCCAAAACCATTCTGTTGCAGTCGAGAAATTCGTCCACAGTTCCGGTGTCCTTCCACCATCCTTCTATCACGGAGTAACCAATCTTCATCCCTCTATCAAGCATAATCTGAAATGCCTCCGTTATCTCAAGTTCTCCCCTCCAGGATGGTTTCAGCTCCTTGATCACATCAAAAATACTCTTCCTCAGGAAGTACGCTCCGGTTATGGCAAGATCAGACCTTGGATTTCTGGGCTTCTCTTCGATCTTGATAATCTTCCCGTTTGAGACCTCTGCGATACCGAACCTGGATGGATTAGCCACCTTTGTCAGGGCAACGTAAGCATCTGTTCCCAGCTCTGCAAAGCTTCTGTTCATCGATGAGATCCCGTTCTGGAAATAATTATCACCCAGAAGTACGACGAAATTCTCATCATCTACAAAATCTTCAACCAGGCTTATAGCATGGGCGATACCCAGAGGGGCCTCCTGATGTGTGTAAGATATGTTTACCCCCCATTTCTCACCATCGCCGTAATAATCCTGGACCTCCTTCTTACCGATTTCACCTACTATTATGTTTATCTCGCGGATCCCTATCTCAATGAGATTCAACAGTGCATACTCGCTCACGGGTTTACCTGCAAGTGGAAGAAGCTGTTTCACATCCGTATAGGTAAGTGGGCGCAATCTGGTGCCACTCCCACCGTGAAGAATTACTCCCTTCATCTCGTTTCTCCCAGTGAAAAGATCCATATATATCTTCGTCGGTTTGTTTCAATGCATCCAAGTGCCGGAAAAATCAGCTAATTCCAAAAATTTGTATGATGTTCTTTCGTTTCCTTAACTAAAGAAAAAAACAAAACTCCTGGGATCGGTCACACGAGTCGTCTCTCTTCTTCCCAGGATGGAGAGGTGTCTTAATGTATCTCTCACCTGGAAGGCGAATGTGAGTAAGCAAGAAACCAGTACATCGATAGGTTGCGCATGAAAGTATTAAAGAAGTCATATCCACAGATTTCCGTGTAATTTGTACCACCTCTGTTACTTAAAAACATGTGCATTTGTTCTTTCCTGTTGAATGAACGCTGAAATCCCCGTAGGAATATGGAATCCGACTTCAGCGCAAATGCTCAGGATATGCAAACCAGGAGGTCTATCCTTTCTCTGTTAGTGATTTCTTGGATCTCCTTAACATACTGTGGGTAATTTTTTAATCCATTGGCATTAAGGAAAGAGGTGATTAATGGCCCGTCTTTGAGGTTTCACCCCGGAATTCCTCTGTAAAACGGAATGATGCAATTTAGATAGTTTGTTTAACTAGCATGCTGCACTATCTTTTGAGAATACTCTTACCCATACGATCATGAAGAGAACCGATTTTTTCCTATTGCAGAGGTAAAAGGGAATAAGACTACGAGCAGTAATGCACATTCTGACTGGTGTCTGTACCGTACTTTGTTTTAAAAAAAACCGAAAGAGGGTTTATCGGACATGATGTGAAAGATTTAGATTCTCAATGCTGCCAGCGGGACACTAAAATGTTTGGTCTGTGAAAAGAAGTTAACGTTCTTGAAGAAAAATATCAAAGAGTATGAAGTTAGGTTTTAACATTTAATGACAGAAAAATCAATGGAAATCAGGGCTCTTCACAATCTCCAGATTCACCGATTCTGTAGGCCACTTTCCTTGTATTCGGACAATATACTTTTAACCCTGTCCAAAGCTAACGGATCGGATGATATTACTATTTTTCTATATTCCAGTGATTCTTTCAGAGAACTGACCAGAGGAGAGATCTCACTCAAAAGCTTGATGCCACCGTCAGTAAGAACTTTCTGGTCTCCCTTTACCCTATCATCTCCAGCAAAATTCAGTGGGGGAATGATATCAATGATGGAATGTTCCATAACAGGTTCCAGACTTTCTGAAACAGATCTGTGAAACTCTGGGGAATAACGAAAGATCCCGACCACCTTGTACAGCCTTCTTCTTTTGATCATACGATAGGCTCTCTGAGTGAGACCGTACCTCATAATAGAACCCAGAAACTCCTCATCATCCATTGTTGCGAACCTTCTAATTGTCTCAGGATCCAGCTTTTCCAAAGCCTTCAGGAGCATATTCTGTGCTATCCTTACCGTTTTGTGAAAATAGACGGTTCTGTACATAAGTATCCTGTTTATGGCCAGCGACTCAAGCGATGTAAGCCCCTTCTCCTGGACCAAAAGCTCCCCATTTTCATAGGTAACAGTATTCAGGATGCGCTGGTAATCTATCCTACCCAGTGACACTCCCGAGAAAAAAGCATCTCTTCTCAGATAATCAATCTCATCCATATCCAGCGGTCCGGATATGAGAGCACCCGTTCCGTTCCCGTGAGATCCAATAGAGCCTTTTATCAGCTCTGATACCTCCTTCGGAGAGAAACCCGCTTCTTCAATGATAATTGGAATTGAGGAATCATCGTATCCGTCTCTGCCCTCTATGATTCTTGCAGCTATTTCTTCATGGGTGACACCCGTTACATCGGTAAAAAGACTCTCGAAGGTGTGACTGAGTGGAAAGTGTCCTATATCATGAAGGAGTGCGGCCATCTTTTCCCTAGAGAGATCAACGTTTCTCCATATATTCTCCAATCTATCAACAAGATAAAAGGTCCCAAGAGAGTGGGAAAATCTCGTATGATTAGCTTCGGGAAACACCACGTTGCAGAAGCCCAGTTGCTTGATGTGTCTGAGCCTCTGCATCTCTGCACTGTCTACAATTTTGAGATAAGCATCACCAAACTTTATAGGTCCCACAAGAGGATCCTGAATAATTTTATATTCTGTCACGGTGATCAACCACGGATGTACCGGGCCAGTCCCAATCGGACCGGATGTCCTGCAGAGTTTCCCCCTGATTTTCTTCGGTTCCGCGATCCTTCAGCATCTAGAGTCCAGCTTACCGTTGCTCCCTTCCGGTCCTGGCGGGTTAGGCTGGTAAGCATACAACCTACATTCCTGCGATTGTAGATCATATGGCCTCCGATCCAAAGGGACGAAACTTCATAAGAGCCTCAAGGCTCTGCAGAAGTCCGGTTGCCCTCTTGGGACCGTCACCCCCGCATCTAGGCTTCGGGTTACAGAGAGTGCCTGGCTCCCCGGTCAAGCCCGGTATTACCGTATATGCATTCATGATAAAAAAGGTTGCACTTCCCTCTTCAACCCCTCCAGACAGCAATAAGCAGGCGATAGGGAACGCACAGCACAAATACGTTGTTATTTCATCTATCATCAACAACAGAGTAAGTAATGTAGTGGATCCCATAACAATAATAAAAAAAGGGGATGAGCTTTCAGGCATGATTCACGCTGTATGAAAAATAAGGTATGGCAATCGCACTTAAGCTACTGGACGCTTTTGTCGCTGATCTGCAACCTTTGAAACAAAGCCCCTCAAATTGATCTATTATATCAACATAATTAAAATAATCCCTATAATACTGTTTCTCTATGCAAAAGAACTTTATTTGTCGGTGAGCTAACCTAATTGGTGCTTACTCATGGAGAAAATAAAGGAGGATATTATCATCCTTGGTGGTGGCATGGCGGGATTGCGGGCTGCTGTCGCCGCTGCTGAATACAGTGACAAACTCTCTGTTGGCGTTGTTTCCAAACTTTATCCCCTCCGTTCTCACTCCGTATCGGCTGAAGGGGGAACAAGTGCGGTTCTGGACCCGAAGGACAGCTTCGATATGCATGCTTTTGATACCATAAAAGGCTCAGATTATCTGGCCGATCAGGATGCCGTCGAAGAATTTGTTCGTCTTGTTCCAGAACAGATCTATACCACGGATCACTGGGGATGCCCCTGGAGCAGAAATCCAGATGGTACCATATCTCAAAGAGATTTTGGAGCATTAAGCTTCCCCAGAGCCACATTTGCCGCTGACAAAACTGGTTTCCACGTGATGCAGACTCTGTTTAGTAGAGCCCTAATGCATCCAAACATACACTTCTACAACGAGTACTTCGCCACATCCCTGTTTATAGAGGATAACCGGCTGAATTCCGTTACCGCATTCAACCTCAGGACAGGAGATTTTGTGGTGTTTCAGAGTAAATCATTTATCTTCGCAGCGGGTGGTGCTGGTAGGCTGTTTCAGTTCAGCACATATGCTCATTCAGTATCCGGAGATGGTGACGCACTCGCATACAGAGCAGGAATTCCACTGAAGGACCTCGAATTCATACAGTTTCATCCAACCGGACTGGTCCCCTCCGGGATTCTGATCACCGAGGCGGCCAGAGCGGAGGGAGGGATTCTTCTCAACTCTGAAAATGATCGATTTATGAAAAAATATGCCCCGCACAAGCTTGAAAAAGCCTCCAGAGATGTTGTTTCCAGAGGGATGATGTGGGAAATTCTAGCTGGAAGGGGGATCAAGGGTAAATACGGAGATACGGAATATATCCATCTTGATCTCCGGCACATAGCTGACAAACTCGATGAACGGCTTCCCATGATCACAGAGATTGCTCGAAAGTTCAACGGCATTGATGCCCATACTGAGCTGCTACCTGTTCATCCCGCAGCCCATTACACAATGGGCGGGATTGATTCCAATGTGAAAACGACCACATCTATCCCGGGAATATTCGCTGCTGGAGAGAATGCCTGTGTCAGTATACACGGTTCCAATCGTCTGGGTTCGAATTCTACAAACGAATGTCTTGCTCTCGGAAATGTTGCTGGGATCGCAGCTGCAAAATATGCGCTGGAACATGACATCCCCTCTCTTGTTAGCCGAAATGTCGAGCTTGAGGAGAAGAGAATATGGGACGATATCCTCCGAAGAGATGGGGGAGAGAATGTTGCTAAGATCAGAGACGATCTGAGAAACAACATGGACAGAAATGTCGGTGTTTTTAGGACAGAAGAGGGCTTGACGAGGTCTCTAAAAAATATTGAGAATCTGAAAAGTAGATATGCAAACATCACCATCCAAGATAAATCCCGAGTCTTTAACATGGAGCTCGAGTGGGCACTAGAACTCGGTTTTATGCTTGACCTGGCGGAGATTATAACAAAAGGGGCTCTCCTCAGGAAAGAGAGCAGAGGTGCTCACTACAGAGATGATTTCCCCAAGAGGGATGATCTTAATTTCCTGAAACACACCATAGCAACATATTCGAAAGATGGTCCGATCATTTCCTACAGGCCAGTGGTTATCACAAAGTGGCAACCGACTGAGAGGTCTTATTGAGGCGATCGTATGGTTGAGGAATATGAATTTGAAATTAAGAGAAAGGATGAATCGGGTAAAGTGTATTATCAGACGTACAGGGTTCCAAAGGATCAAATATCAACAGTGCTAGAGGGTCTTCTGTACATAAAGGAAAATATAGATCATACGCTTGATTTCAGGTATTCGTGCAGAATGGAGATTTGTGGGAGCTGCGGAATGGAGATCAACGGAAAGCCAAGAACTGCGTGCTCAACGATCGTCAAACAGTTGAAGAAGGATCATGTCAAGATTGAACCCCTGAAGCACTACAGGGTCATAAAGGACCTGGTGGTTGATATGGATCCCTTTTTCGAGAAGTACAAGGAGGTTAAGCCGTACATCATCAGGAACGATGATGGCGTTTACGACCGGGAACTGAAACAGACCCCGGAACAGTTCTATGAGTATGCTAACTATTCCATGTGCATCAAATGTGGATTGTGTATGGCAGCGTGCCCAATTGTTGGCTCAGATCCTCAGTATCTCGGTCCAGCGCCATTGGCCGCTGCCTGGAGGTTCATAGCAGACAACAGAGACGAGGGAGCGAAGTATCGGGTTGCTGTTATAGATGGAGAGGAGGGGACTTCAAGATGCCACTTCTCCGGAGAATGTACTGAAGTCTGCCCGAAGGGCGTCGATCCTTCATTTGCCATTCAGAAGTTGCGGAAGGTTTCGTTTAAGATCGAGCTTGCAAGTTTGTTTGGGAGGAGCTGAAAATGGTTGAAGCGAATAAAGAGATTAAGGAAGGTATCTGGTCCTGGGTTAAGTTCCTGAGAAAAGGAATAGGATATTTCGCTTTTGCGTTGCATAGATTGACTGGTATAGTTATTCTGTTTTACCTTTATCTGCATTATACTGTCCTTTCAAATCTTCTGAGAGGACAGGCATCTTACAATGCAATAGTCAGATCCATCACATATGGACCCTATGACAGTTTCCTTGTTCTTGATTTTCTCCTAGCATTGGTGATATTCTACCATGGCGCCAACGGGGTTCGTTTGGCTCTCAACGAGTTCGGAATTGGACTCAATCACAACAAAGCACTTTTCTATACCTTCGAGATAATTGCGATGATCCTGCTCGGTATATTTGATTACTATGCACTTCAGTTTGTGGGGGTTGGTTTCTGATGGGAGCTAAAACGGAAATGAGGTATGGTTCACTGAGTAGATTCTTTCAAGCTATTACGGGATTGCTCATAATATTCTTTCTGGGTGTTCATCTTTTCGTGGCCCACATAAACTTTGGTCATCCGGTCGCATTCTTCAACTCTGTCCTTCTTCAGCTTAGAGATCCATGGTGGTTCGCATTCTTTCTCATCTTTGTGTATGTTATAACGTACCATGGTATAAACGGTCTCAAAAACCTCATAGATGATACAAGCATAAGCGTCAGGGCGAAGAGGAGGATAGGCATCATCCTTTACATCATCTACTTCATCACCATAATATACGGAACAATACTGACAATCCTGGTTGTACAGATACCCGTTCCTTCATAATCTTTCTTACATTTTATCAATATTTTTTGAGCCTATTCTTTAATGGGGAGTGCCATTCAAGTTAGGATCCGTTTCAACCGATGCGCAAGGAGAGTCACCAGATTCATTCGTGTAATGCAGGTCGTGTATTATCTCAGAAACTTTACTGTGCTCGAACGGCTTAAAGGACCGGGGGATTGCTTTTCCCATTTATGATATTTTCATAATAGCTGTTGATCTTCATCCTGAATGTCTCGAAGGAAAACTCCCTGCTTTTCCTGAGCGCTTTGCTGGACAGCTCCTCCCTGTTAACAACAGCATACCTGATTGAATTCGCAAGCTTCCTGTAATCGAAAGGATTGCTGGTTATTATGGCATCCCCAAATGCCTCCTCAAACACGGGAATATCAGATGCAACGACTGGAAGGCCAACAGAGAGAGCTTCAGCTACCGGGTATCCGAACCCTTCCTCCACCGATGGGATCAGCATCACGTCACAGGCATTGTAAATCTCATTAATCGTTTCAGGTGAAACGTTCCTGAAGGAATAGTCCTTACCCAAAGATCGCCCAACCCTCACAAGAGCAAAATCATCGCCCAGATCATTCATAACTTTTGTTACCGTATCCAGATTCTTTCGTTTGTGCATTGATGATACCGAGAGGACGAGAATTTTATTGGTTGGAAGTCCAAGTTTCTCTCTCAATTCCTCACGGTTGCCTAAAGGTTTGAAATGATCACCAACAGGAGGATAGAGCGCAGAAATTTTACCCCTGAAACCGAAATTTATCAGTGATTTCCTGACATAGTTGCTGTTAGTCAACACATTGGGAAATGAACTGTACATTCTGTAATTTTTGAGAATGGATCTCGAAAAGATCATAAAATTTATTCTTTCTCTGAGACCACCCATGTCGTCGGAATAAACACCGAATCGCAGGTTTGTTTCGGGGTTGTCGTGTACAGTCACCACAGTCCTTCCATCGGGAACCGTCAGGGGTCTTATGTTCTGATGAATATAATGGATTATGGTTTCCTCATCACTCCTTTCACGGATGAATTTGATTGCTCGTCTAAATCCTATCTTTCTAAGTAAAAGATTTACTGCGAAAATATTTTTGGAGATACCACCGAACAACACTCCCTTTATCTCAGAGTCCCACCTACCTGATCGGTTGCTCATCCTCAGATGAACGATCTCAACTGAACCATGAAAGGCCGATGCGATCTCCATTGTGTATTTGTAAATTGAAGTGAATGGCGGTGCGTAGTTTATCAGTATAAGTTTCTTCATCTCCTTGCTTGATATCAAACCTCAATATTTAACAAAACCTATGGTGCACATCCTGTTTGGGCGAAGTATCTGGAATTCTTCCTGGTAACGTTGGTTGGCAAGGTAGCAGTTTACGAGAAAAAGCTGAAAGTAACCACCATCTCAAGTTTTTTTGGACATATGAATGGAACAGAAGGTAATGCACCATCACCTTTGCCATATCTTCCTAACAACCATTACCTGTCCAACGGAAGTTAAAAAAAGAGGCAAGGCCTTTAATGCAACAGAATTTTAACAAATGGTGAAGTTAAACTCACATTTTATAGAGATTGTGTTTATAAATGCCCTCCGCATAACCGTGTATTGCAGGGGACAGAACAGTTTCACGAGGAAAGACGGATCGGAAGCGGTACGGTGTTCCAGTACATCGGTTCGACTGCGATAACAGCTGGTGGGGCACTCTTTTATATTTTTGTGGTAAAGCTACTTCCCCAGGATACCGTGGGGACCATATCCCTGTTTCAGGCTATTATTGTGCTCTTCTCGGCGCTGTTCAGCCTGGGTCTTCCCTTCGCAGCAAAGCACTTCATCTCATATTATAGGGGAAAAACATGTGCAGCTAGAAAAACAATAAGGATAATCTCTGTCCTGAGCCTGATCCTCGCGGTCTCATCTGGAGTTGCAATTTTCCTCTTCTCCGATAATCTGGCAACCTACTTCTACCACGGGTCAAATAAACCCAGTTTCCTCATTCTGGTGAGGTTCCTGTTTCCGGTAGGAGCACTTACCCTCACGGGAGGAGTGTTAAACAGTATACTACTCGGGATGCAGAGGTATAGAGAAAGTGGACTCGCATCGATTGCAACTGCGCTGGGAGGTTATGCCTTTCCGCTCAGCCTCCTTCTCATATACAGCTATGGACTGCCTGGTTCATCGCTTCTCTCCCTTATTGCTGAGAAGCTCGGCGGCAATCTGCCTGGCGTGGGCCCAAATCCCGCTTCGATCATAGTCCTTGGATGGTACTTCGGCTACACCTTCTCTCTTCTCGTATCAATAGCTTTCATTCTTGCAGCCATGAGAAGGGACTATCCCAAAAGAACAGTTATGAGAGAATACGAAGATAACGTAAAGCTCACTACAACGATGATCAAATATTCACTGCCCATGTTCTTCTCATCAATAATTTCCGTGGGGGCCATATATGCAGACAGGCTCACCGTAGCATTCTATCTCCCACAGGCGGAGCTCGGTGTATATTCATTCGGTCTTCTGATCGCCACCGGGATCGGATTCCTTGTCAACCCTGTTAACAATGTTCTGCTCCCAAAGATCTCTCAGTTTTTTGCAAGTAGAAATTTGTTCCTAATAAGGAGGGGTGTGGGGGTGACAGGCGATGTTATTTCATTCATATACGTTCCTATGGCCCTCTTCATAATAGCCATAGCAAGAGGATTCGTCATAGTGCTGGGAAAACCCGATTACGTTGGCGCCGCAATGCCTTTCTCCATAATTCTTGGTACGTCCGCACTCTTTATCACACAGAGTGTATTAGTACAGGCACTGGCAGGAACGCGTAAAACACGCGTTTTTGTGCTTACGACAAGCTCCTCCCTTCTCTCAAATCTGCTTCTATCTGTATTGCTGATCCCACACTATGGGCTGATTGGAGCTGCCATTGGATTTTCGTCCATGTACATCGTGAGTTTTGTTATACTCTATTTCTTCGCCGGTAAACTTGGGGTGCGCGAATACCATATAAAGCGGCTTTTTAAGATATGGTTGTCAGCTATCGTGATGTTTCTTTCCGTTTTCATAACCAGCAACTACATCCTCACTATCCCCACCATCCTTTATTCTAAAGTAATGGCTTACATAAGCCACGACATAATCAGACTTGTTTTGTACATTGTGGTTGGATTCCTCGTATATATAGCTATGATAAGGATGACAAAAGCGATTGAACGGCAGGAGATTGACTTCATATATCGATTTGTCCCAAAGAGACTTCAGTTCACAAGGCGGTATCTTGAATGGGTATTTTCCCCGAGGGAGAATTCTCCATGATCCTGCCAGCTCTCTCAGACCGACGGAATAGGGGATCGGTTTTCCGAGGAGTAGTGAACGTTCGAGAGATTGCTTAAATACAGATATCCAAAATTTTCCATGAAAAGCTTTGATCAACGCCAGCATGAAAGCTTCAGTCTTCGATCTTCTGCCATCAACGAATAATGCCTTCGATGTTTTTCAGTGTTGCGCAATGGTTCTTACAAATGAAAACATTTATGTAGAAGAACAAACTTGTGGATAGCGTGTCAGGTTCGAGAATTGCAGAGATGCAGGGAAACATAGCTCTATCCCACATCGCCAGAAGGGACATTCAGAACAGGAAACTCAGGCGCCTCAACAGAGAACTAACTAAGAAGATCTCCAATCTGGAAGATACTGTGAGAACGTACAGAGAAATGTACATTAGACAGATCGCTGAGATGGATAATTTCATGAAGGCAAAAGAAAGAGAGATGGAGAATATTTCCAGAAATGCTTCCAGGGAACTGATCAAACAGATGCTACCCTTTGTGGATTCAATGGATGCGGCCATAAAAACTGAGAACTCCGATGGTATTCGAACGCTGAAGGATCAATTACTTAAGATACTGTCTCCTTATGGTTTTAAGGAGATTGAAACGATAGGTAGAAAATTTGATCCCTATTTGCACGAGGCAATAGGGATGGTGGAATCTGATGAGGACGGATTGGTCCTCGAGGAGATGCAAAAGGGGTATACCCTTAATGGAGAGGTTCTGAGAACATCAAAAGTCATAGTAGGTAAAGGGAGGAAATAAATATGTCAAAGATTATAGGTATAGATTTGGGAACAAGCAATTCGGCTGCCGCGGTTGTTATATCAGGGCGACCAACGGTCATTCCAAGCGCAGAAGGTGTATCCATAGGTGGAAAGTCATTTCCCAGTTATGTTGCATTCACAAAGGATGGTGAACTTCTGGTGGGGGAACCCGCGAGAAGGCAAGCTCTGCTCAACCCAGAAGGAACCGTTTATGCTGCCAAGAGAAAGATGGGTACCGATTTCAAGTACAAGATTTTTGGAAAGGAGTATACCCCTCAGCAGATATCGGCTTTCATCCTCCAGAAGATAAAGAAGGATGCTGAGGCTTTCCTGGGAGAACCGGTAAACGAAGCTGTCATAACCGTTCCAGCGTATTTTGACGATAATCAGAGGCAGGCTACCAAGGATGCGGGCATAATCGCCGGTCTTGACGTGAAAAGGATAATCAATGAACCCACTGCAGCATCACTGTCATATGGCATCGACAAGCTTCAGGAATCACAGAAGATTCTGGTGTACGATCTTGGTGGAGGTACTCTCGATGTAACGGTCATGGATTTTGGTGATGGAGTATTTCAGGTGCTTTCAACGTCAGGAGATACCCACCTTGGTGGAACCGATATGGATGAAGCCCTTGTTAAGTTTCTAATGGATGATTTCAAGTCCAAGGAGGGAGTTGACCTCAGTGAAGACAGAAATGCCTACATAAGGCTGAGAGATGCTGCTGAAAAAGCTAAGATTGAGCTTTCGAGTACCATGACCACGGAAATAAACATCCCCTACATAACACAGGGCAAAGATGGTCCAAAGCATCTCCAGTACACACTTCACAGGAGCAAGTTTGAAGAGTTGATCAGACCGATCATTGAGAGATCAAATGGGCCTCTTGAAACTGCGTTGAAAGCCGCAAAGCTGACGAAGGATGACCTCACAAAGATCATACTTGTAGGTGGGCCCACCAGAATTCCCCTTGTGAGAAAATACATTGAGGACTACTTCGGAAAGAAGGTTGAAGGTGGTGTTGACCCGATGGAGTGTGTCGCAATTGGAGCTGCACTTCAGGGGGCCGTAATCAGCGGTGAGATCAAGGATATTGTTCTTCTCGATGTCACGCCCCTAACACTTGGGGTGGAGACTCAGGGAGGTATTGTTGCCCCCATCATTCCCGCAAATACCACAATACCCACAAAAAAATCGCAGATATTTACAACCGCCGCGGATATGCAGACCGCTGTTACGATCCATGTGGTTCAGGGAGAGCGCCCAATGGCGGCTGACAACATTTCACTGGGAATGTTCAATCTTGTGGGCATTCCACCGGCACCAAGAGGGGTTCCACAAATAGAGGTTACGTTCGATATTGATGCCAATGGCATCATAAACGTATCGGCGGTTGACAAGGGAACCGGCAAAAAGCAGGGGATCACAATATCCGCCACGAATAAGCTCTCCAAAGAAGAGATCGAGCGCATGAAGCAGGAAGCACAGAAGTTCGCTGAGGAGGACAAGAAGAAGCGTGAACTTATTGAACAGATAAACGTTGCAGAAAGTCTCATATACACCACTGAAAAAACACTAAACGAGGCGGGAGACAAAATCGATTCAAAAACCAAGGACGAGATTAAGGAAGAGATAAAGAAAACAAGAGAAGCTATCGATTCAAAGGATCTGTCCAAGATAAAAGAAGCTGTTGAAAAACTCAGCAAGAAAGTGCAGGATGCGGGCGCGAAGATTTATCAGGCAGCGGGTTCCGAAAATACGGCGACCGCATCTCAGGCATCTCAGGCGTCAGAGACTTCCACAACTGCTGATGCAGAAGAGGTGACGATTGAGGAGCCGGAAGAAGATTCCCGGAATAAGGATTCTGAGAACAAAGAAGAAAGTGAGAAATCCTCCTAGAGCTATGTGGGCAAGATGTCCAAGGATTACTATCAGGTACTCGGCGTTTCCAGGGATGCATCTCCAGAAGAGATAAAATCGGCGTTCAGAAAACTTGCCAGAAAGTACCATCCTGATGCGAATCCCAACGCCAACGAGAAAGATCGGAAGGCTCTGGAGGAAAAGTTCAAGGAGATCAGTGAGGCATATGAGGTACTCTCTGATCCACAGAAAAAGAAGATGTACGACCAGACCGGTTCAGTTGAATTCGGTCCAGGAAGGAGTGACTTCAACTGGCAGGACTTCACTCATTTTTCTGATTTCGAAGATATATTCAGCAGAATATTCGGCGGATCTGATTTTGGCTCCCAGTTCTTCTCCGGTTTCAGAAACGAACGGGCAGATCTGGATATAGCGATCAGGATCCGGGTCTCTCTTGAAGATGCATTTTATGGTAAAACGAAGATTGTAAAGTACAGGCGAAACAAAACCTGCGATGCCTGTGGTGGCACCGGAGCTGAAAATGGTAGAACCAATGTGTGTAAAACCTGTGGTGGCACCGGTCAACAGCGAATTGTTCAGGGTCAGGGTTTCTTCCGCATGGTATCCGTCACCGTGTGCAGAGACTGTGGTGGATCCGGAAGGGTACCCGAGAAGGTTTGCTCTGTCTGCAAGGGAACCGGTACCGTAACCATAAGAGAGACACTCGAGGTCAAGATTCCCAAGGGTGCACCTTCCAACTTAAAGATGCGGTACCGCGGTAAAGGCCAGTCTCATGGGAGATCGGTTGGAGACCTCTTTATAATACTGGATGTTGCAGATGAACCTGGCATCAGGCGCGAGGGTGATGACCTTTATGTGCAGAAAGAGATAACCTTCCCCCAGGCGGCACTGGGAACGGAACTTGAGATCAATCTCTTCAAGGAACGATATACTCTGCAGGTCCCGGCGGGAACACAGCCGGGGGAGTATCTAAAACTGAAAGGAGCCGGTATGCATCACATGCGCAGAAATGGCAACGGTGATCTCTACGTGAAGATTAATATTTCCGTCCCAAAAAAACTCACAGCAAGGCAAAGGGAACTCATTCAGCAACTGGATGAGGATCTTGATAGGAAAAAAGGCTGGTTCGGAAGATCTAAATAGATTTTGCCTCCGGCTTTAGATTACACGTATTTTTTCTGGTTTTCATTGCATTGGGGGGTAGAGTATAAAGGTGGTTGCTGAAAAAAAATTGGTATGGAGCTCAGCGCCTCCTTCGCATCTCTTCCCAGGCATCCTCAGTCAGACTTGAAAGCATGTTGAACTGCCCAGCCCCACTGAGCCACTCTCCTCCGTCTATTGTGATAACCTCGCCGTTTATAAACGATGCTTCATCAGATACAAGAAACGCAGCGAGATTCGCCAGTTCCGCATGTGTGCCGAGTCTCTTCGAGGGATTTCTGCTTACAAGGAGATCAAGCATATCCTCAGAGGGAAGCAGCCTCTTGGTTGAACCGCCCGTGGGAAAGGGACCTGGTGCTATGGCCACCGTTCTGATGCCTTTGGGCCCCCATTCAACGGCGAGGGATCTGGTGAGTGCTAGAACACCAGCCTTTGCGGTGGCGGATGGCACAACGTAAGCTGATCCCGTCCACGCATAGGTGGCAATCATATTCAGGATCGTTCCCTTGCTACCTGAATTGATCCACCTCTTTCCCATTTCCAGTGTGAAATAAACAGTTCCATTCAGTGTTATTTTTAGGATCGTGTCGAAAGCCTTTGGTGAGAGCATTTCTGTCTTGCTCACGAAATTGCCTGCGGCATTGTTTACGAGAATATCCACTTTGCCAAATTCATCGATGATAGAGTCAACAGCCTCCTCGATCTGCCCTGGATCCCTGATATCACACTGTCTGTACGATATGCTGTAACCCTCATCCTTCAGTTCATTCATCGTAGATTCCAGATGTTCTTTGTTTCTGCTAACAATGGCAACATCTGCCCCGAGAACGGCGAAGCGTCTGGCCATGGACTTGCCAAGACCAGTACCTCCTCCCGTTATGATCGCTACCTTTCCCAGAAGCAGATCCTCTCTGAACATGTGGTTCCCTATTGAATTAACACTTAAAAAACATCTGCCCCAGGTGCTATCTGATCACAAACATGGCTACGAACAGGTTAATCAGCACTATTATGGACATGACTACATACCTGATATTCTTCCTCTCCGCGAATTCGAACAGAGATATTACCACGACAGTTATAGGGGTAAACACGAGAATCCATAAACCAACGGCAATAAAATAGGCACCATCAAGATGGATCATCCCAGAAAGAAAATTGGAAGGTAGCAGCAAAGAGGATCTTAACTGCTGAGCGAAAGGTTCTCTCACGTTTGCCAGTGTAGATATGGTGAAGCCATCTGCCCTGCCATATATAAATATCAGAATAATACCAACAACAATGGATACGAGACTTGCAACGACGCCCCCACGAAGGACTTTGCTAACTATATCGTTGTAGGATCTAACCACGCGATAGCCTCCTCTTGCCCCTGAAATAGGTGATCAATCCAAGGAGCATGATGACAGATATCACAACAGATAGCTCGAACTGCTCTGAAATGCTTATTGATATTATCCCCTCCATGTAAAATCCCTTGAGCAGCATATCAAATCCAAGGAAAGCTAGAACCCAAAAAAATATCCACCGTATGTTCGTGTTAGTAATTCTTACGAGAATTTTGGTACCAAAAAAAGATCCGATTATTACGCCGATCGCGGTGGCTGCAGCAATGAATGGCTGTATATATCCTTGAAACCAGTAGATGGAACTGCCAGTCGCTGCTGTTATACCGATCATAAAGTTGCTCGTTGTGGTTGTCACCTTCATGGGAAGATTCATAGCCCAGTCCATCCCAACCACTTTCATCGCACCACTACCTATTCCGAGAAGACCAGATATCACGCCGGCAAAGAACATGACGATCTCACCCATCCACCATCTGATCCCGTTGTAGTCAACCTTCTTAGAGATCTTAGAATCGTAGTAGCTCCCAGAGAGCTGAAAGAATCTCGTTGTCCAGTCTGGCTTCATAAGAGGCGGAATTTCCTTGGCAGTCCTCTGTATAGTAGGCACCAGAGAACTTAGCATGACTATACCAAACACAACAAATATGATCCAGATGAAACCACTTCTACGGACATAAACAAGAGTTAGGGAGCCGACAATTGCACCAAGGGTCGTGGCTATCTCGAGACCGATACCTATCTTAACATTAGCTATCCGTTGCTTAACATAGGCCGAGGCAGAACCGGCCGATGTGGCAATGGTCGAAATGAGGCTAGCCCCGGTTGCAAAGATTATGGGAATCCCGTAAAACAGCGTGAGTACCGGAACAAGCACTGTACCACCACCAAGACCCGTCAGTGATCCCAGAAGACCAGCAATGATCCCGGCACCCACAATTGAAAGGAACTCTATTCCGGCGCCGACTGCTCCTATCACTGGAAAGAGATATATACATACCATATAATATGATTACCACTTTCATTCGGACAGCGACCGATGAAAAAGTTTTCATCCATTTCAGACTAAAGGGAAAATAATGTGTCAAAGGGGCGCAATATGCAGGAGTGCTACATTTCACTCCCCGATAGTGCATAAGATGAGATGCCTCAGACATTCACTATGAAGCCGCTCGGTATGTATTCATCGGCCGCAACTGTGCCAAGGGGAGCTTGAGGTTGAGGCTTTAATTAAAATTTAGTTAAAAATATCTCATCGATTCTTTTGAACAAGGCTACCTAAAAAAAGCATCGCACCGTTGGGGGATTATAGGGCCGCGGGAAGGATATCTCCCATGATGTGCCGCTAAAAGCAGAAATTAATTTTCTATGTTTTACAAATAATATAATTCCAGGTATCGCTGAACAAAAAAGTCAACATATTTATACGCTCGTAAAATTCATACTAGATCATAATGCCAGGAAAACTCACAAGGAAGATCATCGGTGATGAGCTGCTGAAGAGAGGATTCGCGAAGATGACGAAGGGTGGAGTCATCATGGACGTGACCACTCCGGAGCAGGCGAGAATAGCTGAGAATGCCGGTGCTGTTGCAGTCATGGCCCTCGAAAAGGTGCCTGCAGATATTAGAGCACAAGGAGGGGTCGCGAGGATGGCAGATCCCTCAAGGATCAGGGAGATCATGGATGCAGTAACTATTCCTGTTATGGCCAAGGTGCGGATAGGCCACATTGCGGAGGCATACACTCTGGCATCACTTGGGGTCGATATGCTTGATGAAAGTGAGGTGCTCACCCCTGCTGATCCATTTTTCCATCTTTATAAAAAGGAGCTCACGGTTCCGGTTGTGTGCGGTGCAAGAACGATTCAGGAAGCCGTCAGAAGAATATTTGAAGGTGCGGCAATGATTCGTACAAAGGGCGAGGCTGGCACGGGAAACATCGTTGAAGCCGTGAGGCACATGAGAATTGTGAACGAGGGTATTGCAGCTATTGTTAACATGGATTCGGATCAGATGAAGATAGCAGCTTCGAGAATTGCAGAATCATATCTCATCCCGAGAAAAATAGTATCTGGTGATCTCCTGGGAAATGATGAGTCCCTCGGTTTCGAAAGCCTCTATTACAATCTCAATAGGGAGGATATAGAGTCCCAGATACTGAAGGTGCTGAATGACATTAAGGCAAATCAGAGGTTACCTGTTGTTAATTTCGCTGCAGGAGGTGTTGCCACACCTGCCGATGGAGCGCTCATGATGAAACTCGGAGCGGATGGAGTCTTCGTTGGTAGCGGGATCTTCAAATCTAGTGATCCCCCCGAGATGGCGAAAGCGATTGTTGAGGCTGTTGAAAACTACGAAGATTACGAAAAAATAGCAGAGGTATCTGGAGGCATTGGCAGCATGCAGGGAATCGACATAAAGGAGATACCAAACGAGATGAAACTTCAAGAGAGAGGGTGGTAGGTACACATTAACCAATACTACATCTTTGGGACTATTGCACTGCTTGGCGTGCTTTTCGTGATATCCCAGATGTTTAGAGTGTTTGATAGGCGTGGTGCTATAGCCGCTCTGCTTATCGGTCTATTCATATCCTTTGTCGCGAATTTCACTTGGCTGATTCTACTTCTTGTTTTTGCGATAAGTTCGCACCTTGCCACGAGAGCATGGTTCAATTACAAAAAAACGATAAAGGTTCAAGAGGGGCAATCAGGTGAAAGAGGCTATACTAATGTAATGTACGCAGCTCTGATAGGTATCTTTATAGCATCCTTTCAGGGGTTAGGGGATCTCTCATTCCTCCCATCTCTTCCATATTTCCTGCTCTTCGCTATTTCATTCTCCGTGGTAAATGCCGATACCTTTGCCTCCGAAATTGGTGTGCTCGATAAGAAGGTGTATCTGATCACAACGTTTAAACGTGTGACACCGGGAACCAATGGAGGTATTTCACTCTTGGGAACCTCCGTATCCGTACTGGGAGCATTCATAATAGGATTGACGTATTCACTTCTCACATATGGTACCTTCAATTATTATCCCGTTCTGCTGATAACTGCATTTGGCTTTGTTGGTAACGTTATTGACAGCTTGCTCGGCGCACTCTTCGAAAACAGGAGGATCCTCTCCAAAGGCCAGGTGAATCTTTTCGCAGCGGTATTCGGAACCGTTTTATCTCTACCTCTCATACTCTGATAGTACCTCTGCATTTGTGATACACACTTTTTTGTAGATAGTAAAAAATAATTAGTATTTTACTATCCTTCGGCAAGGGCCCGTAGTCTAGTGGTTATGATGCCGCCCTTACAAGGCGGTGGTCACCGGTTCGAGTCCGGTCGGGCCCATCCCATATTTGGTTCTCCGCGGTATTAAATGTTTTAATAGAGACCGGTTTAATATCTATGTGCCTTTAGTGCCAATCCTTCATCAATTTTGAAACTTTCACCAATAACCACATCTCCATTTACTCTGCCCATTCTCGATCGGCTGGTTTGCGTAAGAAATAACCCTATCGGGATTTCCGGTGATCTTCACCATTCACTGCTCAAAGGTTGAAAGGTTCAAAAGGCAGTAGAAAGAATGTCTCCGCTCGCATTTCCACTAATTCAGATTAACTCCAGGTTTCCCATCAGTTCCATGGCCTTCTGATCCGCAATTCTTTCAATAACGTATTCATATTTCTTCTCGAGATATTTGATAAAATCTTCCTTGGAATTTGTTTCTTCAACTGCTCTACTGAAGATTGTGTAATTAACATCGAACTGGTCTCTTCTTCCAGTATAATATCCCTTCACAAATCCGTTGTTTTTCGGCTTAAGTCGCTCTGAGTTTTCATGTTATAAACAGTTGATTCATAACCGGAAAATAATTAAATGGAGGGTAATACGGTCTTTACTGATGCTAAAACCCTGATTTACGCCAGGTTATGGTAAATACTGGTAAGAGGAGTAATTACTCAACTTTTTCAGCACAATAATACCGTTGTCTGAATATAAACTAAGGTGTCCTCCGTCATCTATCCCGAGCATTTCAGCGATCTTCTTAGGGAGCATCATTCTTATGCTTGTACCTCTTGTCTATTGTTTCGTGACAGCAATCAGTTCTGGCGATGTCATTGAAGTGGGTATAATAGGAATAAGTTAAATGCTTATAAAAATGAGACTTGTTACATTGGATTGATATGTTGGAAGAAATCTGCGGTGAACTTGAGAGATTCTTGCAATCGTTTCTGGTTTAATTTGTTGCAAATTTATACCCCAATAAAAAACCAACCCAGGGAAGAGATAGTGTACCGAATTTTGTGTATAAGGATCTGGTACTAACAGTACTAACAGTAC
>WAQW01000026.1 GCA_015520045.1 Thermoplasmata archaeon
CCATTATGAGATCATTGTTGCTAAAAACTTCAATGATGAAGAGATTGATGATTTTATTGAAAAAAATAATGTAAAATCCATCTTCTATGATAGGGTAAACCCAAAATCCGGTTATA
Organism: Thermoplasmata archaeon; assembly: GCA_015520045.1. Lineage (GTDB taxonomy): Archaea > Thermoplasmatota > Thermoplasmata > Thermoplasmatales > Thermoplasmataceae > WAQW01. Next base: position 117 of record WAQW01000026.1, read on the forward strand.
TTGATTACGGAGGGTTTTTGCTGCCGGCAATAGAGCAGGCAAGTGGTGATGTTCTATGCTTTCTGGACGATGATGATTATTTTGTACAAGAAAAACTCGAAAAGGTCTACAGGGTTTTCGATCGTAATGAGAAGGTCGTATACTACCACAACAAGCAAATCTTCATAGATGATAATGGAAACAGGATAAAAAAAAGGCGGAAGGGACCGGACTACAACAACTCATCCATAAGTGTAAGGAAGGAGATAATTGACCCTGCAAAACTTATAAAGGTTGAACTTTCCGCAGATACCTTTCTCTACCTATCTGCTCTGGAATATGGTGGGAAAATATTGCTTGGAAAGGATCTATTAACGGTGGTCAGAGTACATTCATCTCAATCGAATCCAGATTCAGAAATGAAGTTTTATCAGTGGTATATGTTGCTTTATCAACAGTACGAAGGATACATGCAAATGTTTCATTCAAGAGAGGCAGTGAGTCACACTAAATGTTTAATCTTTGTTTGGTCCGTCACACTATTTTCTATAAACAAAAAAATTAAACCTAAATATTTCTGGACGTTCCTGTGGCATCACAGCAGCGGAAGAGCGATTCCCATTTTTGAGTACATTGTTACGCTTGTTCTTGGAGATTATGCCCGAAAAATGATCCACAAGCATAGATTTTCGTAAAAACGACGCCAACCCTAGAATTCTCTATGAGCGAAGTTGAGCAGATATTCAAATAGACGTGATTTCTCTTGCCTGAATCGCTCTTTGGTCTGCTTTCTTTATACATTCAGCAGTTATAAGGGAGATTATATGGATGTAGAGAGATATATGGGTGAGCCCAGAGAGGGTTTTGTGAACCTCCTTCTAACTCCTTTAGGGATGGTGATCTGAAATGTCTGGGAAATACACCATTGAACAGAAGGTTGCAATGGTCATTGAATCATTCTCATCAACTAATATTGCGGAGCTGTGCATGAGATATGGCATATCTGTGGCGCAGCTCCACAGATGGAAAAAGAAATTCATTGAAGGTGGAAGCAAAGCCCTTGGTGAATCTTCAAGGGGAAATGAATACCAGAGGCTGGTAGGGGATCAGGCACTGATTATAGCTGCTTTCAAAAGGGGGAACAGGTGAAGAGATGAGAATGGTAGTTGACACACTATCTCCTAACATTCCCATTACAACCTTAACTCGGAACACTTTTAGGGAACAGGTTCGGGTTCAGTTCCAGTAATTCAGAAAGATCTCTTACCCTCTTCGGCATCTCTGCCATTATTACCCTGTCACCGATATCTGTCATCTTGATCCTAGATAACCGCAGCTGTTTGATGGCTTGATCTGCGAGGTCGTACTATACACAAATTCGGTACACTATCGGAGGATCCTGAATTACCATACAGAGGAGGCAAGGAAATCAGAGGATCTTTCACATTTGAAGGTTCTCGAAAAGATGAGTTCACCATGAAGAAACATTATGTCTATGTCACTCTCCCTTACAGCATAAGGAATAACAGATTCTACACATAGAACAGGATAAGGAAGTAATATATTCGGAAATTTCACCATGAAGCTTTATATCTAACGTCAGGATGAAGATCAAATGGATCTCAGCATAGCAGTTTCAGCAACATCATCCAATGACCTCGAAAAATGTCTAAGATCTATTTCAAAACAGGGAACGTCTAACATTGATGTTATTGTCAATAACGCAACAGATTCATCTGTGATAAGCCAGATCGTAATGAAGTATAAATATAGGGAGATAAAACTGAAAACTAATATTTTACTTTCCAGATACATTACTGTGAAGGAAACCACTGGTGATTATGTTTTGATAATGGATGATACCAGACGCCTCGCCAAAAGCTTCATTAATGCACTATCTGATCATAATATTGAGCCGGTTACCGCTATTGCCGAATATCAGGAGGGAGTTGGACCCTATGCTAATCTCCTCAGATCTGTGTCAGGAATTGATATAGATTCACGAAAACTCAATCCAGAAAGTATACGATACATTCTTCCTCGTCTCTACAGGCGTGACGTGGTTATGAATGCCCTTAGCCGCATTCGTTCTAAACTACCTGCCGATCTCTTTGCTTCTATGGAGGCTCTTGATCTTGAACTTATTTATTATGAAGCATTCGCTATCACCGGAAAGACAGGTTATATAACGGAGCCCCACATAATACATAAAGAGGTGTCGTATTTAAAAGACATAAAGAAGATGTTTAAGTATGGTAAAAGCACTAGACTTCTACGAAAAACAACATATAAGGATATGGGAAACCTTGGAGGGCGTTTTCGCTTTGCTAATACAGTGGGAAATCAGATTGATGGATTTATTCTTATGTTGATAAGAGGGTTACCGTTCTTTTTGGGATATGTGCTGTAATAGTTTTTGAATGTTTACTCAGCAGTCGAAAATAATTGAAAAAACTATCTGTATCTCTTCTTCAATCTCGGAATCACCTTTAAAGAGATTACTGGTTGAAGAACTAGAAAATAAACATATACAAGAGAAAAGTATAATCCGAAATTAATAATTTCTTCATTCTTAAGAATAATAAACATTGATCTGTTGTACGTGACGTTGTAAAAGTTCTGATTAAGCAATGTTGGCGATGGGGTGTAACGATTGGTGCCATCCACAAGAATGTCTGCTTTGCTATAAAATGTGTTGTATACTGTGTAGTTGCCTTTTACCCTAACCAAGGATGTTTTGTTAAGAAATAAACCATAATACAGTGTGATATTTCCTGAGAAAGTAATTTTTTTCGTTTGTAATGTTAGAACAGTACTGCGGTTTGAATCAACAGGCAAATGGTTAACGCTCCCCTTTCCCGATAGGCTCAGCATGAGGTGACCAGTCTCAGGAAGAGAGATATTGGAGTCGACGATCTTCGTTGGCGTGTCAAAAGAGCCTTTATGAGAAGGAACGTACTTCGACGACACTACTATATCCTTGATATAAACGGTTCCCTGACTGCCATTAATCGAAATGTGAGGTTCGTAAAATGTGGTATCTTTGGGATAAACGTATGTAAATGAGCCATTTTTCCAAGAAGTTGAGTCAGAAAAATCCTTTAAAGTACTACGGGATACGTATATACGGCCATTTGAGTGATAAAAGTAGGTGGATGAAGCAGATAAGTTGCCTGAAAAATTTTTTGTCATTCTGTAATGAAATGATATCTTTGATATTACTATATTGCTGAAAGGGTTAGGAACAGAAATCATCAAGTAATGGCCCGGTGCTGTGACATTCGCATAGAATAGTGATACCGTGTTATTTCTGGTTTGGTTCCAGATGAAAGTGCCATTGGATATCGTGACTTTTGTTCCAATGAGCTTTACGTAAGCATACCAATCATTGGATAAGCCGTATGCTGCACCGAAATGATTTGTTTTAAATGTAATGTTCTGAGAGAAGGCTAGATTGGAAGTTGCGATTTTTATCATCCTGGAAAAAGATGCTAGATAAGGGGCGGAAAGTACGTCAACTCTTTCCTTGAAGGTGTTGAAACCAAGTGTAGTGTTAGCACGATTCGTAATGATAGGATTAATAGAAAAGGATGGTAAAATGGCATAGGCCAAAATGTACTCACGGCTTGAACCAGTATAACCAAATAGTGCATTAGCTCCATAAATTTTCCCGTAGGTTTTATTGACACTATAGAGAAATGAACCAGGTCCAATACGTTCAACCTGTAGAGGTGACTCGTTGAGGAATTGCATTATGCTATTACTGTCATCATAAGTTAAAAGGTACTTTACGTTGATTGTTCTCAACAAATGGGGAAGAGCAAATGAATAGTTATTTTTCATCAGATAAACGAAGTAGGGATAAAATGATCCATATGTGCCTATGTTATTGGGCATCTGTGGGGCAAATAGCCATGCTTCCCCCGGATGCAGAGCCGTAAGGTTGCTGTATTCTCTTACGACATAGTTAGGGATATGAACCGGTTGATAAGGCGCATATGGGTACTGAGGAATACCGCTGGGAGAGCCGTTGAATGATCTGGAAGGATAAAATGATCCATCAAACGCTTGCCATCCCGAAAGTACGATTGCCAAGACGATTCCAGCAACGATCAACTTAGATTTCTTGGCTTTTAGAATTGCAATAAACCTAGCAACTCCAATGCGCTTGAATATCTCCACATCTCTAATGTTAAGGTATGCCACCACACTAACAAATGCGAGGAGTACCACCAGATATACCTCTCCAATCCTTACTGCTGAGATGTGTAAGAGATAAAAGATATTATAGGATACAAAAAGAACAGATATGAGATATATTGCGAGCAAATGCCTTTTTGTATTTGATCCAAGCGAAACTTTTCTTTTCATAACAACATTGGATAGAAATATCGAGATCAGCAATATTCCCTCGGTAGCTTCTAGGTTCATATAGTGACCTGGTTCTGATAATGTTGTCCCGATAGCAGGGCCAACTAATGGTAAACCAGATAGTTTCAAGAAGAGATAAGAAAGGAAAGGTATCCTGAACCATTGAGTCATTAATATTGATATGACATAAAGGATTGATATATAAATGGCAATGTGCCGGGTTTTCGTGTAAAGTAGAGAATAGAATGACATCAGGGGAAACAATGATATCGAAATTATCCAGAATACGGTTATCGGGGCCGTAGGAAGAAGAACGATGTTCCCGAAGCTGGGTAAATTGGAGAGGCTCTTCAATCCGATTATAGAGGGAGGAGCTATAGCATAAGTTGACCAGTAGTGCCCTATCAGGAGAAGGGAGCTGATAGGAGTCATATTATGATTTCCAAAGGCGTCCATTATATTTCTGCCTGCAACCGAACTTATCATTCCATTACCCGTTATCGCCATTCCCGAGATTATGTAGAGAAGAACAGGAAGAGAGAGAGCGACTGTTATGAACGGGTAAATGAGAGCCCTAAACCTGAGAGTCCTAACTTTAAGGAAAAACGCTATAACTACAATGAGAATAAAACCAAGATAGTAATCTGGATCAAGCAGAAGTGATAATGACATCAACCCTGCAGGCACCACCATGCTTGTCACAGAATCGTAATCTGATATAATTATAACCGTTGAGATTGCTATGAATAGCACTATCAAACCATCAGCCCAAGTGCCACCATCAACGTTTAGGTTAACAATTGCAATGTTGCTGTAGAAGGCAATTACTATAAATCCTTCAAAGAGCTCTCTCTTCAAAAAGGTAGGGGAGAATCCTGCATGTCTTTTCAGCATTTCAAATATTAAGTCTGCCGCGATGTACGAGACGAAAACAAAAAGAAGGAACGTGAAAATTATGAAGATCTTATTCGCAACAACGGGATTATTCAGGGAAAAAGCCAGAAGAGCTGCGGGATAGGACACAGCAAGTCGTGTGAAAGCGAGGATGCCGACATAGTGACCGTTGAAAGTCGTGGATAAAGAAACGAGGCTCCAGAGATGAGGTGAAGGATTCCAGTACTGATCCGCATAATCAAAAAAACCATATCCGAGGATAAAAACTCTTAGAGAAAGAAAAACTATTATTGTCGCGATGAGAGATCTGATCAGCATTCTTTTGAGAAATATGTTTGAGGAGATACGACTCATCCACCCCTCAACTTACGGATATATTAAAATATTGCTTTACTTACAGACTCTTCGCGAGGATTTCCCAAAACCACTCATTTTTTGACTGAAACTCCAATTATCATATCCACAGGTCTGTAAATTGTGGGAAATAGTCTTCCTAAGTTATATTATTACATGATTTTTCTCCCTATTTTCCCATAACTTCCATAGCTCACGCTATCCTGTCCGATACCGATCCTCATGAGATTGTAGCATATTGCGGTGAAGTATGTTTTCACCCTCACCCTACACACGGTTGTTACCATGGTATGTGCAAATCCAAACATTTTCTTCATGAAAGCATATGGATGTTCAACCAGTGACCTGATCCCTGAGATTCTCAGATTAATGCGTATGCTCTTAATGGGAAGTGCATGACCTCTCAGAGATCCATCCATGGTTCCATTTATTCCCCTGCATTCAGAACCGGAATATCCTTTATCCCTGTAACACACAATGCCGGGAATGCTGAGATCTATTCTGGAATCATTTATACCGGTAGGTGTTACAGCCAGCCTCTCGATGAACTTGATCTCGTTTACAAGAGTATGAGCCCTGTATCCAGAATGGTGTTCATGGTTCTTTGTTGCTGATGTTCCATCTTTGGATCTTCTTGTTTTTGCATCATTTCCCCCCGGTTTCCCGTATTTTTCCTCTATCCGATTCAATGAATGTGGCATCCTGCATTGTTCCATGCTTTATGCGTATTCTCCCTGCCAGAGACTGTCAATTCTTAGTTGAAATCTCTGATTATCCTCCCAAATTATTGATCTCGAATCCTGTAGCGAAAACATGAAATATAACGAATGCATTATATTTCATGCGGATTCCCCGGATCACGGAATAAAGCGTGTTGTTATTACAACAAACCCCGATGATTTCACCGGTGGATTCTCCTCATCAGCATTGAAAATTCATGAACAGCATACCGGCATAAGATTCATGGC
>WAQW01000027.1 GCA_015520045.1 Thermoplasmata archaeon
CTTATAACCTTTGGATTCTGCGACCTCAGTTCGAATTCCTTCAAACTGTTGAGTATCTCGGATCTTGTTCTTCCAATGCTCCTGTGAAATGTTTCAACGATCCTCGAGACTACAGGAAGTGAACCCCTGAAAAGAAAAGTATTCTTAACGGTTCCATCTTTGTTGCTCCGCCTAACTGTCATTAACTGAACTGGGAACACCTTTTCTCCTCCTCCGGGATGTGCCGTATTCGCTGGTACCTTTTGCAACGATTTCATACATTATTGCACGTTTATTCTCACCGGGCCTCAGGATTCGCCCCAGCCTCTGCTTGAACTGACGATTGCTACCGGAGCCACTAAGAATTATCCCAACGCTCGCATCTGGAACGTCCACGCCTTCATCCAGAACCCGTGAAGATGCCAGAGCGGTGACCTCTCCATTCCGAAACATTTCAAGATATGCCTTTCTCTCACGGCCCGGGGTTAGATATGTTATGCACGGAATCAGGAATTCTCTGGAAACAAGATATGCTGATGAGGTATCCTCCGAAAAGATGATCGTTTTTTCTCCCCTGTGCTTGTTCAGTACGTATCGCACGGTGTCGACCTTCACCCTCGCATTAAAAGCAATCTCTCGCGCTTTTCTCCACGCTATCAGTGCCTCTCTACCCTCTGGATTCCAGGATGACATTATGAATTTCTCAAAATCCCAGGGCCCCTTCATCGTAAGCCTGTGTCTTCTAAGGTACGAAAGAAATATCTCTCTGTTTCTGTTGTACTCCTCTTCCTCCTCCGGCTCCAACTCAACAGGAATTCTCACAATCTCATAATCAGAAAGATACTCGGATAGCTCCTCGTACCCAAGCTCGAATATTTTGCCACCCATGTACTGGTCAAGCTGCTCGTGGAGCATATCGACACGCTCGAAGGTTGCGGTTAAACCCATCCTGTACGGAGATGCGTACATTCTCGCTATATCAAGGTAATGTCCAGAGGCCATATGGTGAACCTCATCAGCAAGAAGGAGCCTGAATCTGTTTCCCAATTTCTCCGCCATGAGATATGCTGAATCGTAGGTGCTCACGGATATGTCCCTTATATCCCTCTCACCACCACCGATCTGGCCAACCTCTATACCAAAGGTTCTGGACAATCTGCTTCTCCACTGCTGAACGAGTTCGATGGTGGGAGCCAGAACAAGAGATGTTGTTTGCATTCTGGCAATGGCCTCGAATCCAACATGGGTCTTTCCGGCGGCGGTGGGAAGCACCACCACCCCAGATGACCGGTTACTCACCCACAGATCAACCGCCTTTTTCTGATACATCCGGAGTTTCTCTCCGTGATTCAAATTTATTGTGACCTTAGAAAAAACTTCGTCTTCGGCTTCCGGATACTTCGCCATTAAATCTGCGTACCTGAACCCTTCCGCAACGAAAGAGCCTATTCGATGATCGTAGACAACATAGGAGGGGAGATCATCAGGTGGATCATTGATGATTAGCCTGCCTGACTTGTACAGAATCTTCATTCGACCAATTGTTAATATGATGTGATATTAAATACTTCGCAATTATCTTTCATTATAAATCCGCGGAAGATGTCACTTTATGGGTTCGAGGGCTAACACAAGTAAGGACATTTTCAAAAAAACTATCTCTCATATCAATATAAAGAAAAAAATGGTAAAGAAAGATGTGAGATCTGAGAAAAAGATCATGCCCGGGTAAGCGTTGCGAGTGTTCTGATCTCCTTGGTATGGGGGAGGCCATATCGCTTAATCTTCTCAATGTCCACCCCAGCCTTTACAGCAAGTTTCTCCACTGTCCTGAGCATAAGGCTCCCACCGAAGGATATTATGCTTCCAACAGAAGCCCTGACAAAGAAATTACCACGAGAATCTCTGTATCCATCCCTTCTCGCCATCTTAGCGAGGTGCCTATATGATACATAATAAACCGCAAGTTGTTCCTTTGTCAGACCCCCAAAGTTAAATTTCTTTGCCTTTATCCTTCCCAGCGGAACATTAACAAGCGGCGTGATTGTGAATTCAAATGGCCGCTGGCCAGCGTATGAATTGCTCAGCCTGTTAACCATCGCAATCGTGTCCATCAGATCCTCCACGGTTTCTCCTTCCTGACCGACCTGAGCGGTAAAGGCAGGTCGCCAGTAGTACATAGTCTCATTGTACACTCCCTGCCATACGATTTCCTGCCATGATCCATCTGGACCGATGCGAAGGGGGAGTGTCTTGTTAGGCATATGCATCTTTGCGAGCCTATCGCTTCCGGTCTCAACGCCGGTTTGAATACCAATCCAGTTATGCGGACCTGCGTCTAGCACATCACTCAGTTTCTTCAGCATTTCAGGATATGCCGCAGGAATGGAAATACGCCCGTGAGTTGGGTTAGTATGGTGAATACCCTTTATGCCCTGCACCTCACTAAACAAGTGAAGAAGTTCCTCCTCATTGGGCTCGAACATCTTACCATGCTTGTATCCCCATATCTCATCGGTGTGGAGCCATGCATTTTCAAACCCGCCACGAAGATTAACCCTGACTTCCTGCTTAATATCCTCGACAGGCCTGTAGCGCAGAGGTCTGAGCGTGACCTCACAGAAATCACAGCCAACTCCACAACCCCTCATTATCTCGGTCATACCCTTCTGGGCCGGATTGATTATGGGCGGAATATCCTCTACTTTCGGATACGCAGACGTACCAACTCCCCGTGAAAGGAATTTGTCATCTTTCTGCAGCACCCTGCGGAAGTTTTCGTCGAAGGCGAGATGGCCATGAGAGAACATACTACTATCTATGGCATCCTCCTCAATCTGCTCAAACAGATCTGGAAGTATATCGTCAGCCTCGCCCTCGAAAATAAGATCAATGTTGTATTTTTCAACCATGTCCCTCATAATGGCGAATTCCCAAACACCTGGACCACCTACAACTAGTTTGGCTTTTTTGCCTCTTCTCAGAGCATTGATCCTCGCCATGAGGGAGTCCCACTCCTTCCAGACCCAGGCGTAGAGTTCACCACCAAAGAGGGCATAATATGACATTGTTGTTGGCCCCAGACCAAGAGGGTCCATGGTTGAAACAGCAATGATACTCGTATCATCCTTTATAAAATTCTGGAGCATATCCTCTGCAGAAACCGCTATATCCCTTTCTGGAAAACGTCTTCTGAGAGAGACCTCAAGCCTCCTGATCGAGTAGGGAGCGACCAGAAGTTCCCCGTTCGGCTTGTGTGGAGGAGAACGCCCCCTGAGAAAGTAGTAAATCTTATCGGGTACCATTCTGGATGGTGCACAGGGAAGGAAGTCCAGAAGGGGAAAACTTCTGTAGTCATATGTTAACGTGGTATCCGGAACAAGCACAAAACGTGTCATATCAAGCCACCACCACATCATTGAAGCTTACTTTAATCATTTCACATCACCGCAAATACATTTGAAATTCTTTAAATATAAAGGCAGCACTGAGTTTGTTATTGGTGTGGGACATGTGTTCTTTCCACCAGTAAATTGCTGCCATATTCAAAAAATCATAAGTCTTCATCGCACAAAAATCTATCGATCAATTGTGCACTACAATATTCCCTAATTTCTAGCTTTTTTGGGTGATGTGTTTATTAAATTATCGCAGGTTAGGATGCCGTTACCTTTCAAAGTTCTCACACAGAGCCATAGCTTAATTTTAAGTACACAGATATTACGAAAAAGTTGCACGAAACCAGGAGTAACCTCGCTCTTGAATAACATCGATTAAATTTCCTGATCTGTGATCCCGCTAACCTTTAAGTAACCGCCATTCTCACAACCTTAAAGAGTCAGACAACCATCTGAACAGGATGAGATGTTCACGATTGTTTTAAAATCATACATATGTCTCCAGGTAAACATAATAGACCAGCATAAGAATTGATCCTTCAACTTGGCACAGAATTCTTCCAAATCTGCGGTGTGATACACTGGGCATGAAATAAGAAGAGTTCTTTGAAAGCATAACTTTGCGAGGTGAAGAATGCTTGAGAAAGCACCGCCTATCACAGCTCCCGTCGCAGTAGAACTCCAACCCTTCAGGAGGGAGTCTTTAACAACATTAGCTTTGGATCAAACCATGAAAGTTTTTTTATGCTGAATTCATGTATTCTGTACGAATGCACAAAAAGAGGCGATGTTTGTAATACGGATAAGCAACCGCAGCAAGGTATTGCCATTTGTTATATCCATTATTCTTGCTATAACCTTTGTGATGAGCACATCTTCCTCAGCATACGGCTTTTTTGCCATTCACCAGAAAAATAACCCGTTTCAGAGTACCACCCCGATCCACATTCTCCCGGTTCCAACACAAAAAGAGCATCAAATCGGTTTGACGAAAAACCGGCATTTTTCATCAGACCGTGCGCATCTAATGGAAGCCCCGGCCGCATCTTATGGAAAAGGTCCAGAAAAGACACCTGGAAGAATTCCTCCTTGGCTATTCATCGGGGCGTTCCTAAACTACTCTATTGTAGTTCATAGCGAGCGAAATTCGCAGATAACGGCTACAAAGCTCTTCTATGATAATTACACCGTTGTGAATATTTCCAGGGATAACTATTCCTTCACGTTTACCCTGTCTCAGGTCATTTTATCTCCATTCAAGAAAGAGTATTCTCACTCAATTAACTCTTCTTATCTCGCGAAGGTTGATTTTCCCGCATTTTCAGCTTTAAGCATGTCTTTCTTCAAAAATAAGACCGTCCCATATTATTCCATATTTCTATCCAACGGTTCCTATGCACAGGTAAATTTTACATCCCTGAACATTGATGGCACTGATAGACCGGCAATTTTAATCCACACGATATCAACATCACCATCCTCAGATACACGTATATGGGTGGATGAAAATTCGTGGATAATCCTTGAAATCAAAGGTTTCACACAGCTAACGAATAATATTGCTGTATCTTCAAAACTGGTGCTTAACTCAACGAACGTCATAGCCCTTCATGGGAATTCCTCGTATCCTCCATATTACTATATGGTTCCTCCTTTAGCCATTGTTGTGGCCGTAGTTACCTTTCTCATAATCCACAGCAGAAAGAGGAACAGAAGGGAAACAGAAAAGGATGATGTTTTCACTTCTGGTTCTGAAAAAAGTTATGGTCAGGGGAGGGCTGAAGAACTTTCGTATCTCCTGAAAAATGGGATCATCTCAGAAAGATTCTACAGGAAGGAGATGAAAAAACTGAAGCGGCGATGAGATTATGAACGAACATATCATTTGGAAAAAAAGGGTGCTGATCCTGATTCTACTGGTGGTTTCACTGGTGTGTCTCTTTGGTGATGGTCTGACTTACCAGGTCGTTAACAATACTTATCAGAGTTATGCTTCCAATGTTGAGAGTTTTCCGCCGTGGTTGTTTAACGGTTCTTATTTTGGATACAAACTACTTTACATAAAGGGGTCGATGCACACAAGTTCTGACATATACTACAGCATAAACTCAATCAATTTTCACAAACATAGTTTCAGCTATTTCCTCATGTACAGCATAGATTCAACGCCGATCCAGAACAGTAAAGTGAAAGTTATCACCACGACGTTAAATGCCTCCAGTTTTCTTCCCGCACTAACCGGCACCCAGCTGGAAAAGTTAAAATCTGGGCTCGTTCCCCAGTCTGTTCTTTTCACTGGCGCAGTATTGTCAAACTACAATACCGCAAATGTTACGGTCAGGGTCAACTCGAAACCGTTTCACCTTCTGTACTTAAATGCCAGTTACTACTCGGTGAAACCTTTTCCGGATCTTGAGATTTTTGGTTCCCCGGCTCTTACTGGCAATGGGCTCTTCTATATGAATACTACATACGTCTTCGATGAAAAAACAGGCATCCTCACCAATTCGGTTAGCTCATTCTCTCACAACGGGACCTTTCTTGGTTCCGAGTTGATGTCCCTTTCCAGCACAAACTCGTTGCCGTCGAACTCGTCTTATTACATCTATTCTGTTCTCTCTTTACCCCTGATCATCGTTGGGATCACCTCATATGTTTCGTTCCGCAGCGTTAGACGCGATCAGTATCGATGACGGTACCCAATTCATCGTTGAACCATACCATAACGAAGAACAAAATACTCTGGCATCATACATTTCGAAACCTGGTACCCTCTGAATGAGCAGGTAGTTTCCCGCACCTGTTGATTCTCCATATCCGCTTCAATGTGAGATTTCAGTGATCCAGACCATGTTTCGATTTCCACCAATCTCACCCTCAGTATAGTTTCAACATTCTGGGACTCGCCGGTTTTCTGAAACTTTCTATGCAGGAAGAGAAACTGACAGACACCGCTTCTAGGCTGTTAGTAATAAACTTAATCTTTAGGGAAGGGATGTTGAATAGATCTTATATGCCAGAGAATGAGGTGAATTTTTCAAGAGGATTGGAGGGTGTTATTGCTTCACAGACAAAGATTGGGTACATCGATGGCCTAAAGGGACATCTCGTCTACCGGGGTTACGAGATTAACTCACTCGTAGAGAACTCAACTTATGAAGAAACTGCCTATCTTCTACTCTATGGTAGGTTGCCCACGAGGAGCGAGCTCGATGACTTCACCTCCAAACTTAAGGAGAGATCGTCCATCAACAAGGAGACTTACGACGTGATACGGAGGATCGCCGGTCTTTCCCACACTATGTCCTCCCTGAGAACGGCTGTATCATACATTGGGACGCATTCAAAACTTGGAGACAAAACAGATTACGAAAGCCAGGAGGAGATGGGCATATCCATAATAGCAAAGATGCCGACGATCGTTGCAGCGATCAAGAGAGCGGTAAACAACGAGGACTTCATAGAGCCGGACCCTTCCCTATCGTACACTGAAAATTTTCTCTACCAGAGCTTCGGTGAGAGGAAATCAAAGGAGGTTACCAGGATCCTCGATTCAATGCTGCTTCTGCATGCTGACCACGGCATGAACGCATCGACCTTTGCTTCCATGGTGGTCATATCCACACTATCCGATATGTATTCCGCAATAACCGCAGGCATATCTGCACTCAAAGGTCCGTTGCATGGCGGTGCAAATGAGAGAGCTCTGAAGATGATCATGTCAATAGGCAGTCCTGAAAAGGTTCCTGAAGCCATCGGAAGAATGCTTGAATCCAAGGAAAAGATAATGGGTTTCGGACACAGGGTTTACAAGGTTTATGACCCAAGAGCAAAGATCGTAAAGACGTATGCTGACCAGCTCACCAAGGGCACCCCCCTGAGGAAGGTATACGAAACTGCCATCAAGATTGAAGATTACATGATCGAGAGGCTGGGGAGCAAAGGAATCTTTCCGAATGTGGACTTTTACTCAGGCATAGCGTACAAGGCCATTGGCTTTGAACCTGAGCTCTTCACCCCAATATTCGCCGTAAGCAGGATAACCGGATGGGTTGCCAGGGATCTGGAATATCTCACAAACAACAGAATATTCAGGCCCAGGTCGGAATATATCGGTGAGAGTGAGATTAAATCTTACATACCTATCGAGAGAAGATGATCTGTTAATCTACCCTTCTCCCGTTCACAATCTTATCATTTTTAGGGCTCTTGTTTAACCTCTGATCCTGCGCTATTTCCTCCCTGAACCATTCAGATGTTATCCTATTTTATCGATTAAAGTTGATAAATTCTGTTCACATGTTATAATCCTGAGATATATGGATAAACGAAATACAGATCACTGCGCCGCATGTTTCCCTCCATTAAAGGTTAATTTATATTAACCGCTGAAGATTGGCAAGTAGAACATCGAAATGTTTAATTCATTTACTGCAGATTAGCCTTCATGCTGATAGATCTCATCATCCTGATCATTGGAGAATTCGTTGTTGCAATTCTCCCCACCTATTTCGCAGCGCTGCTGGTTACTGGCAAAAAATCGATAGGAAAGGCTATCCTCGCGTCGATAATAGGCCCGGTGGTTTTCACCCTTTCCCTGCTATTTTTTGGTGGAATCATTCTTTTCTCAATCCCCATTGCGATTCCCATTGCCTTCTTCATCTCTCTGCTTATTGTCTTCTATTTCTACGCCACTCTTTTTAACACAAACCTTGCAGGGGGTGCACTCATATCTATCGTGAGTCTTCTCATAAGCATTCTCATCCTTATGGTTTCAGGATTTGTTTTCCTTTTTTCTGGTATGCCCCCGTTCCCGGTGCACCATCCCTGATTATCTCAATCACTGTTTCGGTGCAAGATGGCCAAGTCGATCAAATGCCGAAAAGATCTCCTCTTTCACACCCTGATTCTCCGGATCGAGTATTGCATAGGCGGTTCTTCTCCTGTATACATCCTCAGGTGTGATGGCACACTCATGATTGATGAAATATGATGGTTTTATTTTTCCTTCAGGCCTCCGGTAGAACACCTCAGGAAGCCTTTTACTTTTTATCTGAATACCACTTATCCTCTCAAATTCACGGGAAACTTTGCGTGCAACATTCCTGTAATCCGTAAGCTTTCCACCGTACACGGAAATTGATCTTTCATACCTGCTTATGAAGAAATCCCTCGATATCTCTCCAGGAGTTTTTCCCTCTCCAAAAAGGGGACGGATGCCAGAATATTCCGCAACGATGTCTCCTCGACCCACATTGGGGAAGATATGTTCTACCGATTTCATGACATAGCTCCTATCCTGCTCTTCCACCGAAAAATCATCCGGGCTGTCGGTAAAGGTATCGGTAGTCCCTGCGATGGTAACTTTGCCGGCAGGAATGAGAAACATCTGTCTGCCATCCACAGGAGTTCTGAATGCAACGGCATTTTTAATTGGAACAGCCTCTGACCGAAAAACAAGATGTACACCCTTACTCAATCTGAATCTCCCCTTTGGAGAAAGGGATATCATATCATCAACCGTCCTTACCCAGGGGCCAGCACTGTTTATGATGTACCTGGAACGAAAAGAAAGCACCCCTCCCGTAAGACGATCCACAAATGAAATCAAGAAATTATCACCAGTTTTCTCCAGTGATATAACAGGAGCATAGTTTATACATCTCGCTCCCTTAACGACCGCCGAGAGAATGTTATGTATAACGAGAACAGAATCAATTGTGAAGGCATCGTGGTACTCAAAGTATCCCCTCACCGACTGCGGATACTTCCCGGCATTCTCATGCATTCTAGGAATCCTCAAGGATGAACCAAGGAGACCGTAAAAAAAGAGACCAAACCTGATGGTGTTTCTGCTCCATGAATAGCTGTCAACCAGTATGTCGAATCTCATCCTTTTCACAATGTCAAGGTGCTTAAGCATGTAGTTTCTTTCCTTCAACAAATGCCTGGTCAACCCGATCCTGCCCTCTGCCAGGTACCGCAAGCCTCCGTGAATGAGTTTTGAGCTCCCCGAACTGGTGCCCGAGGAAAAGTCGGATCTCTCAAGTAGGACTGGTTTCAAACCGTTCTGAGCCAGAAGATTCGCAATACCGGCACCAGTAATTCCACCACCTATGATGGTGACAAGCACATTTCCACCGGAAAGTGATCTTATGAACTGTTCTCTTTCCTTGTAAGAAAAGCTGGGAGTATTCACCATATTGTTAGACGACCTTACCTAATAATTCTTTTGCAACCTGCAATGCGCCTGGTTATCCAGGGAATACCCATATTCCCGGATAATCGCTCAGAAAGGATATCCTTATGATCCCCTGTTTGTGTCTTGTTGGACAACAACTTGAGATAAATTTATTCACAGAGGTACCATATATATGATATGAAAAACGCCATAATACCGGAGAAGGGGCAACCCCTCAAAATAGGTGAGACTGAGATCCCGAAACCAGGTCCCGGAGAGATCCTGATCAGGCAGAAGATAACAGGAATATGTTACAGGGATCTTCTAACTCAGGATGGTTATTTTCCAAGGGCGAGGTTTCCCATAACACCCGGTCATGAGATATCAGGAACAATTGTGGAACTCGGTGAGGGTGTTGAAAATTTCAAGGTTGGTGATAGGATAGCCAGCCTGATCTATCGTCCATGTGGAAAGTGCAGGTATTGTAAGACCGGCAATGAGAATCTGTGTCCGAACAAGCAGATTTATGGTGAGAACCTGCCCGGATCCTATGCTGAGTACATTCTTGTCCATCAGAACAGCGTTGTGAAAGTTCCGGACAGTGTTGGGGATCACGAGGCAACAATAGCATCGTGTGTAACGGGAATGATACTGCATGCCCTTCAAAAGGTTGGTAAATTGAGGGAGGGAGAAACTCTACTCGTTACAGGATCTGGCGGGGGCGTCGGCATGCACGCCGTTCAGATCGGCAAAATTCTCGGTGCCAGAGTTATTGCAGAAACCAGCTCACCCGAAAAGATGGGGGAGATAAGGAATCTTGGGGCTGATGAGGTGATCAGTTACTCAGATAACTTCTCCAGGCAGATCAAAAATGTCACTGACGGAGGTGTCGATGTTGTTCTGGAAACCACCGGAATACACACATTCAGCCAGTCACTCAGATCCCTCAACACCGGTGGGAGAATGGTTGTCATAGGGAACCTAAAGCCAGAACCCGTTCCACTTCCACTTGGTCTTATTATCTTGAAGGGAAACAGTATCTCAGGGAGCATCAGCTCTACAAGAGAAGACCTTCGAGAGGCTCTACATCTGAGTTCATCCGGTAAATACAAGGCGATCTGGCACACCGAGGAGCCACTTCAGAACGTCAACGAGGCTTTTCAATTGATCAGACAAAAGGGAAACAGGGGGCGTGTGTTCCTACGTCTTGGTGAGTAAGAAACTTCCGTTGATTCTGCCAGGTTTATAATGCCAGTTGTGATAATTCGTACCGATCTCCCCTAAGATCGTTAACCCTGCACCGAGCCATCGATGTCAGTGAGTTATGATCTCAAGGGAATTGCCACTTGGTCTCCGAAGGATACCATATCTGTGAGACAAGAAAGTGAGACGATTTAACCGCGGCTAATCGCAGCAGTCATACAATGCGCGCCACCGTAACCGCCTGTCAGCTCTGAAAGGTCGATGGGAATTATATCCAGACCAAAGTCCCTCACTGCCCTGCTATTTGGAAAAAGGTTATTCCCTATATTTTCAAGATCCTTTCTTATAGCCGATTCCAGCACAGGGCCATAGAAACCTCCACCAAGGAGTTTTCGCATAACATTCGAAACATTAATGCCGAGAATCCTTCCTGGCCTCAGGGTAAGGAAGTTGGACGCATAGCTCATCTGCTCACTGAGCCTGAGATGAACAAAATTGTAGCCTTTCTCTTTCAGATAAGAATAAAGGGTTGTTTCTCCTTGCATATGAACTCCATCAGAGTCCTTAGTGTATATCACTCCTTTTGCTTCCCTTGCAAGTTCAACTGACGTAACAGCAAGACCCTCATCGGCAATGTTAAAGTAGGTATCCAGGTGCATGTTTATCATGGTACCCCTGTTACCTGTTCTCAGGAAGTCGTAAAGTGGATTGTCAACCACCAGGAACTCATCGAATTTCACACCCGGAAAGGAGATCACCTGGAGGGCCCCCTTAACGTTCGTTCTGGGACCTGTGCCAATCAGGGCAAAACGCCCAGCTGGCATAAAATCACCTCCTTCGAAGAACCCTTCACCCGTCACCTTGAAAACACCATGCTTGACATGCATTTCTGATAGCAGGGTTTCAGTTATGGAGATTTCTTTCTGCCTCTGGCGCTTTTTCATCTTCCCCACTATTAACGCATCGCCAGCCACGGCCTGCTGATCGCGCATAAAATAGAGATTTGCAAGAGGAAGATCAGACCGGATCGTTGGATAGGGAACCTCAGAATCAACGTCGTTAAGGAGTTCCACAGAGGGTTTTAGTATGAGAAAATTAAGCAAGTTATCAATGTCAAGATACCGGAGATTATGGATAAATCGTTTCCGCTCTTCGTCAACGTTTTCAGAATTTCCAGAAAAACCAACCATTTCTGCTATTGATTTCTCCAGTTTCTCCCTAAACGCGTGATTTCCAACGGCCTTCTTTCTAAGCTCATCTCTTAGCCGTAATACCTTGATACCGTTTTCTTTTAGCTTTTGCTGCAGTCCTTCATGTTCATCACGAGCTCGAGAAATATTAAAAGGGCGTTCGAAAAGAAAAGGTCTTGGAGCCAGCATGGCATATTCGGCCTCAAGACCAGGTCGGTGAACAAGCACCTCTCTTAATGATTCCCATTCTGCGTAAATTCTCATTTCGTGCACCTTCCTAAGGGGTATAGCTTTCCCTTATATTTTGTAAACTCCATTTCTCCTGAAGGAAGATATCCATCAAAACTAATTCTGTCTCCGCTTTTTGAATTGATCAGCAGAGAGCCATGTTCACCTTCTGCCTTCACATTCAGCCTGACCTTTTCGGCGTTCTCGGCTAGCATTCTGTATCCAGCCCGCTCCAGGGCATTCGGATCCATGGAAATATCCTGTTTACCGATCCCCCTCACGAATATAAGCTTCCTTCCCGCGGCACATTTAAACACACATATCTCGTTGCCGATCTGGAAAACCGATCCTCGCGATGGGTTAATCACCCTGAACAGATGTGTGTATCTGTAAGTGTTCCGGCCATCATCTCTCCCGGAGATCTTTTTGGTTATTTTCATTGTACCGGGATAGGTAGCATTGAGAGATCTAAGCATCCTATCAGCAAGCTTTTTCGAGCCTAGGTAGAGGTCAATTCCACCCTGGACCTCGGCTACCTTTGATACAAACTCATTTCGAGATTCTTTCGATACCATTGACATGAGGCCATCCAGAATGCGAAAGCGTTGCTGGAAACGATCGGGGAAAGTGAACCGTACCTGCAATATCGCCTCATAATAGGATCCTATCTTCCTGTTGCACGAATCACAACTCTCACTGTTCTTTCTCAGGAACACCTCATGCCGAACATCGAAGGTAAAATTTTCACTAACCTTCACGCTGACCTCTAGGATCCCCCTCTGCTCGTCTATTCTGGAGAGGGATTTTCCCGAAATGATAAAAGATGGATCGTCAGCCCTGACAAGTGAAGTTCCCGCTTGCAGGAGAATGCTATCAACATCATTGTGCTCCCATCTCTTTTTAACTTTTATAGCTCCACAGTTTGGGCACGATGAGTAAACGATCTTACCAGGAAAGCGTACCTTTATCCTTTCTCTGGCGCATTCACTGCACATTCCACGGTATACTGCCTCCCCTTTACCGCATAAAACGCACAACATCTATGGTTTCCAGCCTTCCTTGTACCGCTTCACGAGAGCTTTGGAAATAACTCTTTTTCGGATCTCAGTGGTTCCTGCCCCGATCTGGCCGAGAATAGAATCACGAAGCAAACGCTCGACCACCATATCCCTCGTGTAGCCAATCCCACCGTGAATTTGGAGCGCCTCTCTGGAAACGTACTCTGACACCTCAGCAGCGTACATAATCGATGCTGCAGAATTCAGAGAGTCCATGGGATTGTCCTGAACCTGTCTCAGTGCTCTGTACGAGAGCATCTTGGATGTCTCAACCTTTGTGTACATATACGCAAGTTTTTCCTGGATGAGTTCATAATCTCCTATGGGTCTGCCTCCCTGTTTTCGAGATATTGCATAATCAAGGGCAGCGTCCAGGGCTCTTCTGGCTATTCCCACGAAAAGAGTTGCCAGCACCGCCCTTTCTGCATTCAGACCACTGAGTATCACCTTAAGCCCCTCACCTGGCTTACCCAGGACACGATCATCCGGTACAAAGACATTATCAAAGAAAACCTCACCGGTCGGTGATCCACGCATTCCCATTTTGTTAAATTTGTTTCCTCGCCTTACCCCCTTATCGGTATCGAGGACCACGAAGGCCGTGTAACGGTCCCCATCTCTCGCATAGACAAGGAATAAATTTGCATAGGGGGCATTTGTTATGAGAGTTTTGCTACCGTTGATCACATACCCTCCATCTACCCTCTCTGCCCTGGTGCTCATTGAGAGGGCATCTGAGCCTGAACCGGGCTCTGTAAGACAGAGAGAACCTATCCACTCTCCAGACACCAGTTTCCTGACATAGCTGTCCCGTATGTGCTGGGAACCGTTTCTATAGACAGAATCGAGACACAAATTGCTGTGGGCACCGTAGGAAAGGGCCAGGGATGCGGAAACATATCCTATCTCCTCCTGGATGATTCCCTGAGAAACCAAATCTAGCCCGGCTCCTCCGTATTCTTCCGGGATCGTGATTCCGAGATAACCCATCTTTCCAAGTTCCCTGAATGTTTCAATCGGAAATTGATCCTCCTCATCAATGGCCTTCGCTATAGGGGAGATCCTCTTCTCACAGAACTCCTTCACTGATTCCCGCAGTTCAGAATAAGTGTTCTCTGAAATATCCGATTTCATAGTTGCAATATGTATTTCACGTATAATATGGCTATCATATGAATAGCATATCTGTAATGGTTTGATTTCAGGCCGCTCTTTACCTCCTCTAAAACGATTCTGATAAGTGGCGGAACGTCTGCAAACATTACCGTGAACGCATTCTCGCAAAAATTGAAAATTACAAAAAAAGAAGATTAAATTCTACGGGTTCTCTAAACAGCGTTTGATGTCCTCACCGTGCGTTTTCTCAAAGCGTAGGTTGAGTAAAGAACAACCGCAAAGACGAAGGAAACGAAATAACTGATATCCACACCTCCGAAATAGTTTGACAGGGGACCCACGATAAGGTAACCGGGGTTCATAAAAGGAATGGAAACCAGTATGGAAGATACATATATTAAAAGTGCCGGAACAGCCGATCCTTTTGAATCTGTAAGATCCACCCTCATCCTCCTAACGATGAAGAAGTCGGCAATCATGATACCCAACCACGGGGTGATCCAGTAATCCAAGAGAAGGAGGAAATCCTCAAAATAGGAATAATAGTTCTGATAGAGAAAATATGAGACCACGATGGATACCAGCACCACGTAGAGAACTATAGTTGTTCTTCTTGCCTTTATGCCCATGCTCTTCATCGAGAGCGAATTGGAATATAAATTCAGGGCATTAGCTGACATTCCTCCGAGGAAAATAGCGAACAGCCCGATAATAGAGGCATGCAGCGGTGCCAGAATGCTAAATATCTGAGCAGAAATCTCAGAAGAAGAGGAGATGTTCGTGGCTATAATATATCCTATTATCTCAACAAACACACTGGCAATAACTCCCCCTCCAAGTGTTGCAAGAAAGACTGATGAGGGGGGAGCATCATCCTTTACGTATCTCGAGTAATCTGCTGCATAAGGTCCCCAGCTCATAATATAGGAGAATGTTAAAGCTACGGATAGACCAAAACCCACAGCCGAAAAACCACCTGTTGCCAGGGAAGGAAAGCCGTAATTTCCAACAATATATATCAGTATCACAACAAAGAGAATTCCCAGGACCGCAGACATCAACTTCTCAAACATGTGGATGATCCTCTGCCCAGCGAATGCCAGAAAAGCAACCACTACAACAGCCACTATTATCGGCACAAGGTATTGATGCATCCCTGAAAATGGAGATTGGGGGGCAAACGCCCTCTCACCTTCAAAGATGATAAGCAGGGCGGACGCTGCTATCACTGAATTAAAAATGAACCATCCGACACTGTTCAGCCACTGAAGGAAAGCCATAACTCTTCCGCCGAGTTCACCAAAAGAGATCCTTCCAATCATCATCTGCGGTAGGCCAGTTCTGGGGCCGGTCACACTCATTAGTGCGAGAAGAGTTCCCCCGAGAAGGTTCCCGATGAGAATGGAAACGAACATCCACGTAAATGAGAGTCCCGTTATCGCATAGATAAGGGAACCAAGGGCTAGATCTCCTATAGTCAGGTTTGAAGCAAACCATAGGAAAAACTGAGAGCCTGCATTCTTATCTCTCTCGATATCAGTGATCCTCTGAATATCCTTCTTCTCAAGTATATCAGTTGTCCTACCGAACATCTGTTCGCCTCGGTAAACGGATGTTCAATTCATATAAATATTTTACTAGTGGTCCTTCGTACAAAAGAGACGGATTCTCTCCCGTAAAGCGCAATTACCCGTGTGAAGAGATTCGAAAATACCACAATAAATAAATCATATCATTGATCAACAAGAATAGATATAACTGCAATTACTCCTGTGATTAAATCCAAATATCCATTGTGGATATTGCACGGATGTGTATACTGACTGATTCCCTGATTGAGAAAAACGTACGGCGCGGACTTTTGATCGCCTCCGGTTTTAATGCCAAAAATGTGACTCCAAATGGATATGATCTCTCCGTAAAGGAGATCAGAATCGAGGGGATAACTTACAACGGAGAGACGAGGATCCCACCACTATCTCCATTTCTCATCTCCACTGTGGAATATCTTCGAATGCCGGATAATATTACTGGTTCCCTCTGGTTAAGATCCTCTTTCTCCCGGAGAGGTGTTATGGGATCCTTCGGTTACGTTGATGCGGGATTTGAGGGTGAGTTGACTCTTTCCTTTTTGAATGCATCCGATTCGGAAATGACAATCGGTGCTGGAGAGAGGATAGTACAAATTGTTTTTGAAAAACTCTGCTCCAGATCAAAAAGGAGCTATCCCGAAAGATCAGGCAACTATCACGGAAGCAGAGGGATAACAGAGTGGCCCCCTAATCAACGGGAATAATTTCCTTGGATACTTTAACACTGACCTCCATAAGGTCTCTGCTGAGAATACTGTTTGGAAACACGGATTTCGCTTCGTCCAGAAGGGTGGAGAGAGCATCCAGCCTCGGACTGAAATGAAAAAGGTAAAGGTATTTAACTTCTGCATCTCTGGCTATTTCGGCAGCCTGCCTTGAACTCGAATGCCCGTATTCATTCACGAGAGGTTCAAGTGAGGAGTCGGTAGTGGTGTCATGGATTAATATATCTGCCTTGTGGGCAAATTTCACCATGCTTTCCATAGGGCGAGTATCTCCCGTATAAACTATTTTCCTACCTCGTCTCTTGCCTTTGAGGACTTCTGACAGGAATACTGTTCTCCCATTGAAAAGTACACTACCTTCACTGCGAAGCTTTTCAAGCTTCCGTGATGGAATACCAATTTCCTTCGCTTTGTCCCCATCAATTTTCATAACATCCTTCTCTTTTATAGAATACGATAGGGAAGGAATCGTATGGTCGTTACCGAGTGTCTCTATTTCGAATTTGCCGAAATCGTATACCGCTGAGGGTGCTAGCTCGTGAACGGTGATCTTATAAGAGAGAGAATAGTACCCGAGAGAAAGAGTCCTGGGTATGATGTCCAAAACGCCCTCGGGGCCGAAGATTTCGAGAGGCTCTTTTCTTCCATTGAACGACATGCTCTGAATGAGACCGGGTAGGCCCAGGAAATGATCTCCGTGGAAATGAGTGATGAAGATATTCTTAATGCGCATAAATGAAAAGTTGCTCTTCATAAGCTGTTTTTGTGTTCCCTCACCGCAGTCAAACAGGTTCAACACATCATCTATCTGAATGGCAAGCGCCGGAAGGTGTCTTCCAGGAGCGGGCCACGAGCCACCTGTTCCAAGGAATGTAAGCTTTATATCAGATGCCATTAGATGCCCCATCAAAAACTACTATTTTTAATGATGTTTCATCTGCAAGAAACGTCATTCCAGCAGTATGTGAGAGTGTTCTGGGTATTGCTATCAGTATCGGCCAGAAGTCACCAGTTCATACGCCCACGGAAGATCCTCGACCGTCTTCACAGGAAGAAATCTGTGTATGAAATCCCACAGATAGAGATCGACATTGACACCATACGCTCTAAGATACTGCGCGATAGATATCTTAAGCAAAATACCTTTCCGATCAAAGTCTGTCAGAGGGATCAGTTCATGATGATTCTTTGCCAGCATTTCTGCAGTACTCAGCAGAGATTTCCCCCTGTTTAGTATCTCAAAATTTCCATTGAAACCCAGGAGAACCAATGATTGTATATCGTGCTTTCCCTCGACGATTATGGGTATACTGTTGCTCTTGATTTTGTAGTAGTCGAACACAGATTTTACCTTTTCAGCTAAACGGAACATGATCAGCAAGCTTATCCACTTGCTCAATAAATTTGTTTGTTAAATCATCTGATTTGACCGCTTGTTCAGCTTAGCCTGCTCTGTAAAACTTGCTAATCGGCTCTGACTGGAGGCAATCAGCGATCTGCATGTCTAAAGGAACCCTATTTTTACCCAGATGAAGGAATGTGCCGCTGTACAGATACGATGTTCCATTACTTGCTGATCAACAGCCGAATGAAAAATGATCCAGTTGGACTTCCTTTTCGCTGCAAACGTGCAGAATGGAATTTAACACATTCAACAGAGTGGGAGTCTGAAAAAACACAGGTATATCCCTGAGAAAATCGATCTCCAAGGAATGCTGCTACATGATCGAATTTTACCTCTCGCAAAACTCTTCTTAAACTAATATAACACCTGAAAGGCACTACTCTCTTAGTTGTCCCCCTTCAGATTGTGCCTCGAAGGGAAAATCGCAACAGAAATTAATGTGATATGACAACCTCATTGCCGGAGTGCTGAGACACAGGTTTTGGAAAGGTGGAATGATGATGTTGGGCTGAACAGAAATTCCGACCATCAGAAGGGATAATTTAATAAATCTTTTAGTATGTCGGTCAACGTAGATTAGCTCACTGGGTTAATGATATGGCTGGTGAATCTTGCGGTTGGAGGTAAAAAGCAGTGTTCGTGAAGATAATGGGTGAGCTTGTTGTGAGAATCCCCCCAAACATGCTCAGTTCTGATTATAAGAGTGCGGTCTTTGATGTGGGACGTGATTCCCTAGAGGGAAAGCTGATAAATATTACAAAGGATGATAAAACTGTTTCAAAGTGCTATGTTATCAAATTGCTTTCCATCGAAGCCGTTGGCGAAGGTACCATAGTGCACGGAGACGGGGCTGTCTATCAATATGTAAAGTACGAGGCTCTTGGTTTTGAACCTCTTATGCATGAGGTTATTGACGGTGAGGTTATATCTGTGCCTAAATTCGGTGCCTTTGTAAAGTTAGGTCCATTTGATGGGTTGCTTCACATCAGTCAGATAATGGATGACCGCATAGATGTTGATATTGGAAACCAGAGAATTGTGGGAAAAGATACCAAGAAGGACATTAAGGTGGGAGACAAGATAAGGGTTAGAATTGTCTCTCTCAACTTGAATTCAGCAACACTTGAAGATAGCAGGATAGGCCTGACTATGAAACAGACGGGGCTGGGAAAACTGGAGTGGCTTGAAAACGCCAGGAGAGAGAGTGTGGGGTCTTAAACGTGAAAAGGGAACTGCTAGCATGTAAAAAATGTAAGCGTTTAACGGAAGAAAGATACTGTCCCATACACAGTTCCGAGAGAACCACCCAAGAATGGTTTGGTTTTCTCATCATCAAGGAACCGGCAGAGTCTGTTATTGCGAAAAAGGCGGGTATAGAATCTCCTGGTATGTATGCTATTAAAGTACGGCAGTAAGTTTGTGGTCAAAAACGATGTCCTCAGAGAAATCTCTGAGTTCAGGCATACGCTGTGTACTTCAGAGGAGGTTAAATTCCTCTCAGAGACTAAGAAGATTGTAACTGTTGGTGATGTTACTACTTCTGAGCTCGAAAGTGCTGGAATTACTCCATTTCTGAGTGTCGTAGACCTTAAAACCAAAAGAGAGAGGAAAAAGAGTTTCAGACACAAGAAGAATTCTATCATAATCAGAAATGAGGCCTCAACGCTCTCTCACGATCTGTTTATTGCCATAAAAAAATCATTGAACGGCAATGAGGTGACAAGGATTGAGGTTATCGGAGAGGAGGATCTTGCGGTCATACCAATAATTTATTATGCAGACTTTAATACGGTTGTTGCTTACGGAATACCAGACAGAGGCATCGCGTGTATTCACGTAGAGCAGAATATCAAGAGCAAAACAGAAGAATTAATCAAAAGGATGAGTGTTGTTGATGGTTGAATTCGAAATCTTGGATGAGAAGGAAAATATCCTGCTTAACAGGAAAGAGATTAGGATGAGGGTGATCTTCGGCAATGGACCAACACCCACGCGGAACCTCATCAGAGAGATGGTATCGAAAAATTATGGGGTTTCCGGAGATCTTATTATAATAGATCACACTATTCAGAGGGCAGGAGATCACTCCTCCATCAGCTACCTGAAGATCTATAAGGATAAAGACAGTGCGATGCTCTACGAACCGGACTACGAATTGCTCAGGAACGGCCTCAAGACCAAGGGAGAGGAAGAAAATGCAGAGGCGTGAGCTTTACAGCGTTGACCAGAGCACCCTTAGAAGAGAGAGAAGGTTCTGCCCTCGATGCGGTGCCGGTGTATTTCTTGCAGAGCACACTGATAGATTCACATGCGGTAGATGTGGATATACTGAATTCAAGAAGAAAAAGAGCAGAACTAAAGCGCAAAGGCAGAACGTTAATAATGATTCATCCTCATAGGTTGTCTGCGTAGCTGCTCATCATTTTTAGGGGTCCCCCTTCTCTTTTTCACTCCTTTTTTCTGTTTAACGGATGAACATAAAGTGGGGTTGTCCCAGATTTGGTAATTTCTTTGTGCGCTGGAATGAATTCAGGGATCGCTATCTTCACCTGGAACCTGATGTTGCAGCAGAAGTATCAACCGCGGGAAAATATGTTTCTAGAAAGCTTCTGTAGATCATATAAACAAGCTTTACCGGGAGAACAGAACTCATTGACCACATTCATATCTCAACAGAAAAAATATCTGATCGATACATGCAAAGGTGAGGAATCTCCGGGGTACCAAGAAGATCGGGGGCATGATAAAATCAATCAGGTAGGATAGGCAGCATGGATCTCAAGAGAACTTTTTTCATAGAAGAAGAAGAAAGAATGCATTTACGAATGTTTCAAGAAAACTCAGCCTCGGACCGAAGGAGCTGAGAGGCGACATTGATCTGATTAACTTTATGTTCTTCCAGACCCCTGAAAGTATGGAGAGGCTAGGAAGCAATGCCGAATTCTTAAGGAAGAGGTTATCTGGGAAATCTGAGAAGGAGGCTACGTTTATCATTCTACATACTGTCAGGGATCTGTATTCTGGCGATCACGATCATAGGGAAACTCCCGGGATTTGTTAAAAGGAACAGGACTGAAATATTCAGGTTTCTTCATGATCCCAATACCAACAAAACCACCAATGTTGCAGATCAGCATTTCTTTGTTGAATCCGAATTGCTAAAGAGGAGTTCAAGATCCATAAAGGCCTACTAGCATCTTACCGGTACCAGAGGCTGTCAACGAGAATTTGACAGTTCTCAAAAAGGTAAAAATACTATTTCCGAATATATGCGACATTGAAAAAAACTGGCATCGCAACATTGCCGTTACATTACGGACATCCTCCCAAAAAACTCTATGATAGAATGGTAAAACTCGGTGGGATTCTTTCTACTCTCATAATAGAGAAATTTGGCACAGATGAGTTCCTATCCAGGATATCAGATCCATTCTGGTTTCATTCACTCTCCCTTGCCATTGGCTTCGATTGGAACTCCAGCGGTACAACCACAACGACGATGTCGGCCCTTAAGGATTATTTTTCTGAATCGGACCATAGTATCTGGATACTCGGTGGAAAAGGCAGGAAAATGAGAGATATAGCTCTCGAATTTAAAACTCTTGAGAATTCGGGTCATCTTTCTCAGTCACGAGTCTCTGATATACGTGAAAAAGGAAGGCTCGTTGCAAGAGTTGACAACGTGCTGCTTGATGACGGTTTTGATATTTACCTTCAGTTCATAGCAACCAATGCAAACGGAAGGTGGGCAATTGTTCAACAGGGCATGGATCCTGAGGTAAGACTTGCAAGGAGATACCACTGGAACAGCAGATCTGTCGAATCGTGGTTGAATGATGGGCGAGGCGGAATATCGTCGTCTATCATAAGGGAGAAAGTGGTCGATTTATCCACCTCTAAGAGTGAGGGGCATAGAAAGTCTATGCTGGACTTGTCAAAAACCAAGATTAATTCGCTGGCCTTTAGTTCTGGGAAGCAAATGACCCTCGAAACTTTTGGTCACGGGTACAGGACTCTGAACCTTGACAGACGGGTTAACTGGACAAGATTACGCCAAATCTATGAGTATCAGCCCTCTTCCTTTGAAGACCTTTTCGGTATGCACGGGGTTGGGAAGAGCACCATTCGGGCTATATCCTACCTTGCTGAGGTCCTTTATGGAAGTTACCCTTCTTTTACTGATCCTATCAGATATTCCTTCGCACTTGGTGGGAAGGATGGTATACCGAAGCCGGTGAACTACCGAGACTATGATAGATGCATTGAATTCTACAGTGAGCTCCTTGGCAATCTTCGGACGGATAACTCTGATACTAGAGTAATAGTGAATAACCTCGAGAGAAACGGATTTAAGTTGTCAAATGATAATAGGTGAGGAGCAAGTCCCGTTTATATCCGGCAAAAGCCGTATGGCGATTTTACCTCACCGTGTTACATCACTGATGCAAAGGATTTTAAAAGAAAGACTAATGCCGGAGAGATTACGATAATCAGAGAGGGATTTAATGGTTTCAGATAGGTCATCAAGAAAAGCAAAGGATAAATGGAAGGAAAAGAAGTGGTACACTATCGTTTCTCCCTCCTTCTTTGGAGAAAAGGAGGTTGCTACCAGCCCTGCTTATGGGCCTGAATATATGGTGGGGAGAAAGGTTGAGGTTCCAATTTCTGATGTAACTGGGAATTTCAGAAGGGCTTCCGGCAAAGTTATCCTGCAGGTAACCAAGTGCGAGGGGCTTAAATGCAGATCAGATTTCAAAGGCCACGTTGTAAGTGATGATTCAATTCGCAGGATGGTTAGACGAAGAAAGGATCGTATAGATTCATATCTACGTGTCGTTACGGCTGACAACATAGAGATGATAGTTAAAACTATTATTGTCGCCGACTCGAAACTGACCAGCACTATGAGAAGTGATATCAGAACTTTCACAGACACATTTCTGACCGAAAAATTGAAAGCTATGATCTTTGGTGATGCGGCTAACTACCTTATTGGAGATAGTGTCTCTGGAGATATTGCATCCGCCATCAAACACATCTATCCTATAAGGAAGATAGAGATACGTAAATCAGAGGTTCTGGGCTATTCTCCAAGCAAAGGTGAGGAGACCCTTTCAACCGAAGACGAACAACTCGTGGATGCTTAATGCCGGGGTGGCTCAGCCGGAAGAGCGTCGGACTCATAGGATGAATGTCTGAGAAATCCGAAGGTCTCGGGTTCGAACCCCGATCCCGGCATACCCAAAGATTTGATGTTCTATATAGTTTGTAATAAATTCATCTTGCAATAGACCATCTGAAACTAGCTGGCGAATTGCATGATAGGAAAGTAGAGTTTTTGTGCGGTCATTTCACTCCCCCTTGAAGATCTGGCAAGAGGACTGGCTTTTGGTACGAGGATCCTGATCCTGAGGTTAAAAATAGAGAAGGTCGTGAAAAGCAACCCTGAAGGCAAAACGAGAAAATGCGTAAGGACTTGCAATATCAAAAACGCAAGGATTATCGAGGAACTTTACTCTGACTAAGTTAAACGATGTAACAAACAGCATGTAGAATTGAGGAGCATCCCATCCGGGTACCGGACAAGGGAAGGAAGACGCATGCTCTTCAACGAGGACATTTCACCTCAAGATCCAAACCGCGTATCCCCGACCAGATATTCAATCA
>WAQW01000028.1 GCA_015520045.1 Thermoplasmata archaeon
AGATGGCAGAGGTGCTGGAAGAAATATTTCACAATAGATACAGCAAATCAACAATATCAAGAATAACAGAGATAACCATTCCTGAGATACAGAAATGGTCTTCCAGGAAACTGGATAAAAGATACATTGCCATATTCATGGATGCAATGTTTTCCCCTGCAGAGATACAGTACAGAAGGAATGTATCATAATCTCCATCTCCACTGGTAGAATTATAGGTACAAAGTTGCATAAGGGCATATTAAGGATCACGAAAGCAAAAAAGGATATGGTCTGGAATGTTTATCCGAAAGTTCTGCATAACAATATTTTGACGGAAAAAACCAGAAATATGGATAATTGCACTATCCGGTCAAAAATCTAGTAACATTTATATGTTACCTATATATATAAATATATGCGGGGAGGTGAGATTGAATGAACCTACTGCAAAAGATAACAAAGAGTAAAAAGATTTTTTTTACTATCGCAGCAGTACTTTTTTCTCTTGCTATCGGCACAATGTCCCTGCACTATTCTATACTTGCTAATGGAGATAACGTGCCATCCTTGATTAAGGGAGGTGGCGGTGGTTCCACGTTGTTTGCCTCGTCTGGTCTTTGGGAATCAACGTTTGTGGATAGTATAGGTTTAACACTATTCACAGCGCGATTTGAAGCTAACTGGACATTTTCAGTATACAATGGTTCCTGGGTACATGGCTATCCCATATGGTGGCATGTTACAAAGGTGTGGTGGAGCGTTGTTTCATGGATACAAGTAAGTACACCAACATGGATAAATACGGGGCCCGATGCATATGTTGGGTTGGCAAAAGGTGAGTATCACATTGGAATAAGTTGGCTTTCATCTTCACAAGGTTTCTATGCCAAATGGATAGTTCCGGCTAATTCATACGGTACAGGAACCTATAGCACAGGCCTGGGTCAAGCGACATACTGAGGTTTGATGATATGGGAGAATTGACACGCAGGAAAAAAATAATCTCAATATTTCTTGTTTTGATAGTAATAGGTGTTTTGTCATCAGGTCTTTTCACAGAGCGACACGGTCGGTTCTACTTCGCTCCTTTAATGAATCAACCTCCTTACTATCCGGGAAGCTATGAAAATTATTCGATATTGGGGAGCAATCTTTTATATTTCGGCAAGAATGCCACCGGCTATCTCAACGTTAGCTCTATTTCAAATATCACAACACTCAGGATTCACGTGAAGTTTTACGATTCATTAGAACCTGTTTACGTGAACAGGACAGTAGAAGTGACTCACATCGGTGGAAAATTATACTATAATGGTTCACAGATATATCTCCCATTCTTTTATACAGGGAGAGTGATATCTGCGTTTAACGGAGTATACGAAAATGCTACAAGCATTTCCCAAAGTATGATTACACAACAAGTGCTCTACAAGTTTCATCCTGGTATATATGTAAGCACGTCGCAGAAGTCTCACCTTTTTGGCTTTTATTTGTTTTCAGCTCAGAATAAGATGCTGATTGGAATGGATGGTGTCAATCTTATAATAAGCCATTTGCTAGGCGTCCAGGTACACGACGGAAGCAAGTCCTACCCTGTTGCACTAGTCTTGAATCTTCACAGCACGAACTACATCATCTTTCCCGTTAACTGGCCGTACGTTATCTTAGTCTATATAGTCATTGTATTCTCCCTGGGCTTTATCTTCATTGTACCCTCGGCAATTATACTGATTGTCGTTGCGTACAGAAGGAAATGGAGGAATAGGGAATGACGAATAGCATTGGCGGCTCTGATATTATTCAAATTGAAGGCCTTACGAAGAGGTATGGAGGGCAATATGTATTCAAAAATGCAAGCTTCAATATCAGAACCGGTGTAACCGGGATAGTAGCGCCAAACGGCTACGGGAAGACAACGTTGATTGAAATGTGTGCTGCTGTACGGAAGGGATACACTGGCAGGATAAGCATCTATGGTAAAGCTCCTGACCAGGTAAAGGATATCACCGGTTTTGTTGCTGATAAGCCAGTTTTCCCCAAGAACATAAAAGTCGGGGAATACGTTCGAATCGTGGGCGAAATATATGGCACCCAACCTGACAGGGAACTGATAAGATTAGCCAGGATTGATGGGATGTTAGATGTAAGAATAGGGAACCTTTCAGCAGGATATTTAAAAAGGCTGGCTTTTCTGCTTGCTGTTATGCATTTTCCGAAAGTTGCCCTGGCGGATGAGCCTTTTTCCAACGTCGATATAGTAGCTGTTAGAGTGATGCAGGAAATGGTCAGGGAACTCAATAAGTCCGGTGTTTCTTTCGTGATATCATCCCACGATCTCAATGAACTTGTAAATGTAGCCGATAGGATACTCATAATCGGTGACCACAGTCTGAGAGAGGTCAGCCCTGGAGACAGGAGCAAAAGGATCCTGGAGGTTTCATCAGAAGATGATGAAATGCTTTACGAATTGCTTAAGAAACACTATAGCGTTCAAAAGAAAGAAGATTGTTTGAGGGTGGTGTATACAGACCTGAAGGAACTTCTGAGAATATTAACAACTTTCGAGAAGGATATCATTGCACTAAAAGTTGTAGGAGAAAAAGAGGGATTTCTTAATGATGTCTATGAAGCCATTTCTAGAGATTGAGTGGAGGAGCAGGAGCTTCCTGTTACACATAGCCATAAGCATCATTGTCTTTCTGGCGCTCATAGGAGCTATAAAGCAAGAAAATGCGCCATTAGCTACTAGCGCTTTATCTTTTTCAATATCATCTTTTGTTCTGCTTGGCATTATATGGACATTAATCGAGATCGAAGACCTCAAGAACGACCAGGATAGTATGCTCATCAAAACATTTGTTTCCTATCCCGTGACCTCTCTAGACTATATTTTATCCAAGCAACTCCCTTTTCTTCTTTCTGATCTTCTTTCATCATTTGTTGGATCTCTTGCTGCTTATGCAATAATCGGAAACATGAGGATAGAGAGTCTGGAATTATTTGTACTCGCGACATTTTTCGCAGTGTTCGCTTCCCGTGCATTGTTCTTTGCGACTACGCTGATTTCGAGGATTGGCTTTCTGCCGGAGGTAATAGTGGTCTTCTATTACTTCAGCATTCTTTCTCTGACTCTCGCGTTGTTTGGTTCCGAGGTCAAGTTAATCCTCACTTTGTTTCCTTATTTGGTATTCTTTGAGAACATACTCTCACTCCACGCTATAGCAGGTTCATCTACTTCTCTTGTAGCAATTCCTGCCTTTTATCTGAGCTTGATTCTTCTTGCATTCCTGGTTTTAAAGATCTTCAACTGGCGTCCACTCTTTAAGTATGATTGATACAGAAATCTTGTTGATTTAAAGCATATGCATCTTCAAGACCATCTATGGACATCTTAGGAACCAAAGACAAGATTTCTATGTGGTTATCAGGAAAGTATTTTTATCAAGTAACTGGTATACAATGCTCTTTTTGGGCTCTCTCATCTTTTTTCTTGGTGAGTGAAATTAATCCAATTGCCTATCAAGCAGGTCGTTCGTCATGCCTATGTGTGTGATTTAAGGTGATGTGTTGTTACACACATTTAACCTGAAGAATGATATTATCATGGTTGCAATTACCAATAGTGGACAGGATCAACATAGCCATTATTGGGGGAGGTGTGATCGGGCTTTCTATCGCTGAGCAGCTTTCTCGAAGGGAATCCGATGTATATGTTTTCGAGAGAAATTCAAATGTCGGAATGGAGACCAGTAGCAGGAACAGTGGGGTAATTCATTCGGGAATTTATTACCCTCCCGGCTCTCTGAAGGCAACTTTGAGTGTCAAGGGGCGGGACATGATTTACAGATTGTGCGAAAAAAGAGATATCCAGTGCAAGAAAATTGGGAAACTTATTGTTGGTTCAGGGGAGAACGCTGTTGTTCAGCTTGAAAGGCTCCTGAAGAACGGAGAGGCGAACGGTGTGAATGATCTTTCTATTAAGTATCGTGATGAAATCAAGAAGATAGAACCGAAGGTTGAGGCTGATTATGCCATTTACTCTCCTTCATCTGGAATACTGGAACCGTATGATCTTCTCACAATGTTTCGTTCAAAAGCGGAGAGACAGGGGGTGATGATGGCGCTGAGAACGGAGATAACATCTTTACGTTTCACAGGATCAGATTTCGAGATTTCGGGCATAAGTTCTGGAAGCAGATTCACGGTTGCTGCGAACACGGTGATTAATGCCGCTGGTTTGTATTCCGATAGAATTGCGCGGATGGCCGGAATAGACATAGATTCAGCAGGCTACAGGCTGCATTATTGTAAGGGAGACTATTTCAGGGTTTCTGGGAAACCTCCCATAAAGTCATTGGTTTATCCCCTACCTCAAGAGTTCTCTCTGGGTATACATCTGTCTCCAGATATGGCTGGCTCACTTAGGTTGGGGCCAAATGCCTATTACGTGGATAGAATTGATTACAGGATAGAATCTGATCCCCGGGAATTCATAGATGGAGTGAAGGATTTTATTCCATCGGTAAGCGGTATGGATATCCATCCCGATTCCTCTGGAATCCGGCCCAAGTTGCAGGGTCCCTATGATGGTTTCAGAGATTTCATCATAAAAGACGAGAGCTCAAGAGGTCTGTATGGTCTGATCAACCTGATTGGAATAGAGTCACCGGGTCTAACAGCTTCTCCTGCAATAGGTGATTTTGTTGCCGATATGTATTTTAGAGAGATTAAAGGGTAAACCCCTTTTCGTTGCAGGATAGTAACGGAAGCAAAAACGGTGAGCAAACATTTTTTATATGAAAAAGAGGGTTGCCAAACATCACAACTGCTACAAGATTATTGGATGCAAGGATGTCCATTGATGGCTGCATGGAACATTCCATTTAGCGTTGTGAAACCTCATCAGGCAGACTCGATTCAATGACCTTCGGAAAGTGCTTCTACAGCAAGAGTTGAATGCTGACCGGATGGGAGTTTATGAGATCGATGAGGCCATGAGAGCCAGTGATTTCTCTATCCTGTAAAGAACTCCGAAATGGCCCGCCTCGTACTCCTCATATACATGCTTCACGCCCCTTTCACTGAGGAAAGCTTCTATTGATCTGGAACCCCAAACGAGATCGTATTCATCCTTGATTCCAACGTCCAGGTAAATGAAGTTGAGCATCTCTATCTGTCTGAAGTAATTCTCAATTGTCCTCGCAGGGTCAAAAGAGAGCCATTTATCCCAGATTTCAGCTTTGAATTCACCCGTATTCCAGTTAAATGGGAAATCTATCCCCATCTCGGTGGAGGATGGATTAGGACTGTAAAATGCTGCGTAATTGATAATAGAAAGCGCTCTCACTTTATTTTTTTCCAACCGGTTATAGCTCTTTTGGTAGTTTGAGAACCAGGCGGAGGGACCACCAAAACGTCTGAATTCAGCCATAGCTGGTGAGAAATCTGGTATATACGCATATTCAAAGCCAGCGTCCATGGAATGAGATGCAAAAGCATTGATTGTTCCGGGATTGCGCACTGCCAGGGTGTACGCACCAAATCCGCCTGATCCCTTTCCAAAAATACCTATGGAGGTAGGATCATACTCATTTTTCAGGTGAGGAATAAGATCCTGTATGATGAAGTCCTCATAGTTCCCAACAGCACTCGAATTCAGATATTGATTCCCTCCGAATCCCGTGAAAGTATCTGGAATCGCTATCGTAGCATTCTTGAGCATGCCTCTTCCGTACATCCTTGAAAGTATTGATTCCATATTTTCTACCAATGGTGATGCAGTTACAAAGGAGCGATGATTGGAACCAAAGGGTGAAAGACCTACCAGGAGAGGACCTCCCCTACGCGTCTCATCGGATGAGTATATTATAACCTCTCTTGTTACAGGATCATGAAGTGGATTGTTTGCAAGTGACTTTGCTTCGATCTGGATGGTATCTTTTTTCAGCACCATACCTTATTTAGAGTTTAAATATAAATATTGAGTGTGATTGCGATTCACTTTTTCCAGAAGAAATATGAAAAAGGGCTCACATCACCTTTCAAGGATCAGGGACAGAAGGCTGAAATCCTTCATCATGAGTCCAAGATAGAGGGCACCTTTTTTCTTCAGAATTGAAGGGATTTCGACGCTCATATCTGCAGGAAAGCTTTTTCTATCAATCTTCATGGTTAAGCGTGGAACATTATCAGAACAAACAGAGCCAAGGAAAATGTGTGTAACATCATTTTTACCAAGATATTCAGAGTTTTTTCTCTCTGAATCGTAACGACGTAGGTCAAGATGCTTTAGCGAGATTGACATACCGGCCACTGACACTTCAAGATCTTTAATCTCAAGAGGGTGGGGAATATAGTATTTGTGGGAATCGGGCTCTCTTGCACTTCGATTCTGAATAGTGTAAGTATCAGAAAAGGTGTAGGGTGAAATCTTCGTGGGTATGGTGTAACTCGATGAATGTGAATCAGCTCTGCTCTTCTGAAGAACCCATATTTTAGAAAAGACAATGACCCTCTCATATCCATTCCTTGCGAGCTCATTATGGATTGTGTTAAGGAACTTAGAACTCGGAACGGAATCATGTTGCATAAAGTAGATGGGAACACCGTTCACCAGTCCGTGAAAGAACTTATCGCTTGCGGGTTCAACTTTTCCCAGGAACCTGGAAACCGAGATCCTGTACAGCTGGAGCCAGTATGATTCATCCGATCCTTCAGTTACGCTTGCTGGGAGGTTTGATTCAGCGCTATATCTCATCAGGAAAATATTACGCGAAAGAGTGGAGATATCAGATCCAATCCATCTCCTTCCAAGTCTTTCAGAGGCGATAAGTGTTGTCCCCGAACCGCAGAAGAAATCCGCCACTATATCCCCGGGATCGGTCGCCGACCTGATGATCCTTGAAAGCAAGCGGAGAGGCTTCTGAGTGGGGTAACCAGTGTATTCTCTGCTTAGATTAAATACTCCTGGAATATCCCAGACATCGTCTGCTTTAACAATGCTGTAGTAGCCCGCCTCATCCATGTGAATGGTATTTTTCAACTTTTTTCCAGAGGAGGAGCGATTGGGCAGGTGAGGCACGAAATCCAATCTTCTCCGGACTTGAATGGGGTTGAATTTCCATTTCCTCCCTTTTGTGTAGAAAAAGATGTTATCGTGTTTTCTTGCAAAAAAATGTGTTGGTTTTCCACCCATAAAGTAGTGCCAGATAATTTCATTTCTGAAATTCTCACTTCCGAAGATGGTGTCTAATAGAATCCTGACACGGTGAGATGCATGCCAGTCAATGTGAACAAAAACTGAACCATCTTCAGAAAGGAGCTCTCTTATCAGTGTTAATCTATCTCCAAGGAAGGAGATATAGTCATCAATGTCTCCGTCTCTGAAATCATCGAAAGCGCTTTTAGAGTTTTTTCCGAGATTACTTTTCATAGAATAGGCTGACTTTGAAAAATATGGTGGATCGATGTAGGCAAGATTTATTCTGCCGCGAAATCCCCTCTTGAGGAGGTACCGCATAAAGTCTATGTTGTCCCCTATGTAAAGTAGATTTCTCCACCCATCCCTTTTTTCCGTTATCTGAATTGGTCTATCCGGATCAGAATGAGTGTGGTGATACTCGATCCTAAATCGAACTCTGGATTCAGTGCCATTGGCCCTCAGCTAAATATCACCATCCATCAAACAGTGATATTGATCTGACGTATATTTATGGTTAGATCGGTAACCCATTTAGAGCGATGCTATATATTCCCATTACCTCGATGATAATGAAGAAAATCCAGAAAAATATCATCGTTTTCTTTGAGATGTACCTTTTACCGATAAAGCCTTCCTTTTTGACTATCAACCCCGTCATCATAAGCACAGGAATGTCTATGAGCACATATATCACCATGAGGTTGATCATAAGTGATATTAAATCTGAAACTGCCAGAAGGGTGAGAATGAGCGCCGGAAAACTCTCAAGATAGAATATCACGAAGAAACTTTTCCTATTTTTATATCCTCCATTGAATCTAAACTTCACATTTAATGCTTCGCACACGCCCCATGCGGAGGATAGGGATATCACAACCAGAGCGAGGAATCCAGCAGCTATGAATCCTATTGCAATAACGAATTTTAGATACTCACCGGCAAAGGACATTATCTTCGGAATCGTATCAAGGGAAACCATTCCGTGTCCACCCAGTGATGAGCTGGCGATTATTATGGCGACCATTATAAGCTCGCTCACAAGTGCACCGACGATGTTCTCCCACTTATGCATGTGGAGCGATCCTCTCTTCACCTTCTTCTCCACGATTGCACCAGCCTGGTAAAATATCATCCAGGGCATAACGACCGCTCCTATGTTTGCCACTACGAGATACATATAGTTCTTATTTCCGTAGGGTTGCAGTGGTGATAGACCTTGAGTAACGACCGCATACCAATCGGGATGGGCGAGAACAGCGGCTATAACAAAAGATATGACAAGAACGACGCTGATGACGATCAGCGGCAACTCAATCTTTTTGAAACTTCTTGTAAGAACAAGGATGTTGTGGAGGATAAATGCCATAATGATGCCTATCGTTGGGTTTATTCCTAGGAGCCCGAAGCCAATTGCAATGCCTGCGTACTCGGCAACATAGGAGAGGAAGTCAGTGGTGGCCATTGGAATAGCAGCTAGGTAGGAATACGACTTTCCCCAGTGGTATCTCACATTCTCTGCGATACCTCTCTGTGTATGGATCGCAACACTTCCAGCTACATACTGAATCAGGGCAAGAGGAACCGTAAGGATCATCACTATGAAAATAAGGTGAAATCCAAAAGCGAAACCAGACTGTATGCCAGTTACGATAGAAGCGACATCAACGTCGGCGATCATAACGATCCAGGCAGGGCCAAAAGCCCTGGCAATAGAACTCAGAGAAGATTTAGACTGTATGTGTATAAAGCTCATCTCCGTGCACCATCTTCGCAACTGTATGTCTTCAAGGTATTTTAGGTTAACCTAAATTACTGCAGTGGTGATCATCTCTTCCAGTCAAAAATTCTCCATCAGAGCTTGGGATTGTTTGAAAACCAAATGGCTATAAGAACTCGAAGAATGAGCGAGAATAAGTTCTATGATTCCGGTCAGCGGATCCAGCCTATTTTAATCTATGATGGAGATTAAAAAAATGTATTATGGCAAAAGTGATTATCGTATATGCAGTGTGAGATGTGCGGAAAGCAGGTACAGAGAACACACCGCGTTCTTATAGATGGTGCTGTATTAAACCTATGCCCATCCTGTTCCCGTTTCGGAAAGATTCTTGATGTCAAAGAGGAGACGAAATCTATAAAATACGTGACCAATACACCGGTAACCCATCATGTTAACAAAACTGTCAGGGAGACTAGGCGACACCGGGTAAAAAAGGAAAATGTAGAATCTCTGGAGATTGAACCCGATTATCCTTCTATAATAAAGGAGGCCAGGGAGAAACTGGGATGGACCCACGAGGAACTGGCAAACAAACTGCAGGAAAAAAAGAATTTGATTGGGAAGATCGAGAGAGGTGAACTTATGCCCAGCATTAAACTTGCACGAAAGATAGAGAAGCTTTTGAATGTTAAGCTGCTCGAGCAGTTATAACCCCTACCTTAAGATTCGGTTCTAGGTTTGCAATCATCTCTTTTATCATCAGTTCATCGTTGGGACATCCTCACTAAATCCACCAAGGAAGAAGATGTTTGTGTGTAACACATCGATTAGAGATGAATTTTTTCTGGATCTCTTCACCATACTGTGGGTAATTTTTTAATCCATTAGCACTAAGGGAATAGGTGATTGAAGGTCCGGCTTTGAGATTCCCCCGCGGAATTCCTCTGTGGAACGAAATAATGC
This sequence comes from Thermoplasmata archaeon, assembly GCA_015520045.1. GTDB lineage: Archaea > Thermoplasmatota > Thermoplasmata > Thermoplasmatales > Thermoplasmataceae > WAQW01. Next base: position 9,867 of record WAQW01000028.1, read on the forward strand.
ACTTTAGATAGTTTGTATAACTATCTTCTTCTCCATCCTTTGAGTGTACTCTTACTCACACGATCCTGAAGAGAACCTTTTTTATCATGAAGGATGTGTTTGGGAGAATAGATGTGATGGTGTTACTGTTACTGTCTCAATGCCAGGCACGTATAATTCCACACCATGCAGCCAAGGCGAATTGGCAATAGTATTTATAGGCTATACAATTTGCCATATATGAAGTATTACGATGAAATTCTCTCAATTACGGACCAGATTAAATTTAAGCACAGTTTTGTTCCAAGGCTTTCTTACGACAACATCGTTATTGCTGGAATGGGGGGCTCTTCAATTGCGGGCGAGATCTTTGGTGAGATATACACCAGAGTTCCAGTTGTCGTAAGTCGTGGATCTGATATACCGGATTTTGTATCAGATAAAACAATATTCATAGCAATAAGCTATTCAGGGAATACAGAGGAGACCATTTCCGCTGTAGAGCAGGCGATGGCGAAACGTGCCCAGATATTTATCATAACCTCTGGTGGACAGCTAGGTGATATTGGGGAAGAGAAGATAATCATTCCCGCCGGCTACCAACCAAGGTCTGCGATTGGTTATCTTCTGACCCCCTTGCTGAGGACATTTGGTCTCGTAGATGATAGCACTGTGGATAGCATTTCGAACGCACTGAACGCCGTTAAAGAGCATGAGGGTGTGATAAAGGAGACTGCAGCGAAGATCGTATCCGAAAGGAGAATTCCGTTCATTATAGGGGTCCCACCTGTTCCATCCGTGGCGTATCGCTGGAAGACGCAGTTCAATGAGAACGCGAAGATCTTTGCACACAGCGTTTCATATCCAGAGATGAACCACAATGAGCTCGAGGCCATTCCCAATTTCTTTGGTGGGTATAATTTTGAGTACTTCCTCTCGGGCATTCCAAGAGGGCAATATTCTGAAAGAATTGAGACAACTGAAAGTATCGCAGGAATCAGGATTCACAGACTTCCTTTTGTAGCCGGGGATGTCATCCCTGAACTATTCGCATCGATACTGTATGGTGATCTCCTCTCCTATTTTATTGCTGTTGAACGAGGAGTAGACCCCCGTGACGTTTCAACCATTCAGCGTTTCAAGGAGAGCGTAAGGAAACACTGAAGAATCCCCCCATATAAAGGTTCTATGGCTTTAGGCAGGAGCTATCGTCATAAATGCAGGTCAGTGCATCCACGAATTCATGCTCGTGTAAAGTTCTATGGTGGATAAAATCTCAAGGTGAAATTTACGAGATATCCCGGATCTCAATCGGCCTGGGATCAAATGAATGTCAGCTCACTCTTTTTTACAGAACGGTCTGGAATGTTAGAAGATCTATACCTGAGCTGATCAGGTAAGTATGAAGAAAAATATTTCACCTTTGTCTGGAGCGAGCAATAGGAGATCTATTTTTCCACAACCACGGAACCACCGGGGGGTAGAAGTGGTTCTATCTCCTCTACGGGAACGGAGAGGATGGAGGCGATCAGTTTAACAGATGCTGAGCGGCTCGTTTTTCCCGGTTTTATTCTGACTGCTTTTCCGCCACCCCTATTTTCTTCAAAAGGGGGATGAATCATGGGGATTGTCACGCCCTTGTATTCGATCAGGTTTATGTCAAGTTCCAGCGGCAGATTGAAAATATAGTTTCTTTTTCCGCGTACTACCCATGAACCCTTGGAGATAAACTCACCTGACTCCGGTGTTTTACTCACCTGGTAGGGATAGACCCAGTATGCCGATGAAGACGCCACACCCGCACTCCATGCCCGGGACATGGAGGCTGCAAACTGGCACGCTTCCCTAAGGCTGGCATCTCCAGGTTTGGCACCCTCGGTTTTGATAACTGTACTGGGGGCTCCATAAACATCAGCGTGAACATATATGTCATTCTGACCCATGTGTTTCTTGACAACCCTTTCGTTCGTTTTCCGGTCTTTTCCGGAGATTACGAGAAGATTTTCAGATGTGAAAAACCACCTGTATGATTCAAACCAGTATCGGTTTCTCTTTCTTTTTGTGGATTTCTTCTCCTCAGTTTCAATTTCCTTTAGAGTATTGGAGATGGCGGTCTCTGCTGATAGCGCCTTGTTAACAAGCTGTTTTGAAAGGTCGAAATATCTCGTAGCATTGATGGTTGCCTTCTGATTGTAGTACAGGGGAAATTCAAGGTCACCAAGTTTAACGGTTACGCTTTTTTTCCCTTTATCTATCTTGATGACGGTGGCAGTTCCATTCAGCAGCTCCGATCCTGAAGAAAGTGTTCTCTCTTTATCGTTGATCTCTTTTAGCAATTTACTAAAGAAATCGAGCCTCTCCATGGCGTACATCCCAAGATTTTTAAACAGATCTGCCTTCTCCCGGTATTCTCTCACTGTTCTTTTCTGAGATTCAAGTCTGCGCTCTAGCTGTGATTTTTCACCGACTCTTTCCGGATAGTGTTCAAGATAGTAGACGATTCCATCATTGAGGTCATTAAAAACTCTGGTGGCCGGGGTACCGACATGTGTGAGTTCAATGGGTGATAGCAAACTAGTTTCCGCGTAGTAGTATGCATTATTGAGAGTTGCAAGTTCAAGAATCTTTCTCATCCATTTGTAGATGCCCTCTATCTCTGTGAAGGAGGAGGCCAGGTTGTCCTTGGGGATCCCCATCCTGTAGAGTATCTCCTCCGCCATTTCTCCACCAAGGTTGAGTCTCGTTGCGAGCGTCTGAACGATTGATGCTTTGCTCTCTCTTATTATTGAAGATAGTCTTTGCAGATCAAGGGAGAGTGGATCATAATCCCCGGGCGGGCGGTAGGTCTCTCCGATCAGGATCTTCCTGTTTTTCCATTCTCTGGGATTAAGAGCAAAGACGATGACTCCATCCTGCTGAATTATTATATTTCCTTCCCTGAACATTTCAACGATAAGCTCAGTCCCGCCAGATAGTTCAAAGTGGATGATCCTGTCGAAGTTGATCTGTTTTATTTCCAGTATCTTTTTCTCTGAGAGTCTCTTTCTCAGGAGAAGTGAAAGATTACTGGGTTGGCGCGGTCTGGGAGCATCGTAGAAAGCGATGCCTTTCGTGAGAGAGATGAAGAATTTTTTTTGACCGGTCAAGGGAATGTTAAGCTGGATCACAAAATCAGACTTCGATACCTGATATATCTTCTTGATGAATGATCCTTCCAAGAGTTCCCTGTAAATCATGATGAATGCGTAGATGTCCAGTGAGGATTCTCTCAGCTTCAATTTGTCCACCGAATTCTTGCGTTATTCTATATACGAGCATATAATTTTCCATTATGGCTTATACGAAGGAGCTTCTATTCCTGCCCTCAAGTTCAGAGTGCACCCATCTCACGCGCGAATCGAAGATCTTCGAGCTGCTTCTGGAAAGAAGAATTCCTTACACTGTATGTGATTGCACAGATCGAATCGGTTCGCAAACAAACATAAAAGCGTGCCTGTCGCAACGCGAGGATCCGATTATAGCTGTATCATCTGCTGAAACGGTGGTTCACCTCCTATCCTTTCTGACAATACCCGATCCCAGAATAGCCGGGGCAGTTCTCATTTCTCCTCATTTTTCAGACTCTCTCCGTACCAGACTTTCGAGGATCGAAGTTCCTGTACTCATAATAAATGGCGCTGATGACACATTCGCGGCCAAGATGGAAGGCATGAAACTTCATGATCTTATAGAAAATTCTTCCTACCGGACTATTAAGGGCTGTGGGAGCTCCCCGTACGTTGAGCAGCCTTTGCGATTCTTAATATACCTGGACAAATTCCTCTCTGATGAGTTCTAATTTCACAGATACCCCAATACAGGTCAGATGGTCAGATATCGATGCACTCAATCATGTGAACAATGCATTCTATCTTAGTTATTTCGAGCTGGGAAGATTACATTTCCTGACAGAGAAGGTCAATGCGGAGTTCTTTAAGGAGTTCTCCATGGTTGTTGCCAGAATTGAGGTTGATTATCTGGTACCCATAACAATGGGTGATAGAATTACCTGCCGCACCTGGATAAATCACGCCGGTAACACGAGTCTGATTTTCGGAAATCTGTTGTTTCGTGATGATAAAGAGATAATATCTAAGGGCAGTGTAATCGCTGTTTTCCTTGATAGAAATGGCCAAAAATCTACGGTGCCAAAAGAGATCAGGAATATGGTAATCAGAGACAGTGAAGCCCTTCCCTGAAAACCAGCATAATCATCCTACCGTGCAATACGTTTCCTTTTAATCTGCTCAAGGATCCGTCAGGAGTGCCAATTAATCATCATCACTTATCTCCGGTTTTACTTTTTTGGCGTTTTTATCCATAATGGAACGTCTCCTCTTCATTGCATGATATCCGAAGTAAATCAATAGTGCGATAATCACGGCGATAACAACATAGGTATACCTATCAAAATCGACCAGAAGCGAACGCCACCCTGGACCCAGTGATATGCCGAAATAGATGAGTAACGCATCCCATATAAACATCCCCGTGATCGTGTATAGAGAAAACTTTGACACATTCATGCGAGCGATTCCAGCGGGGATCGATATGAATGTACGGAAAATCGGAACCAGTCTTGTTAAAAACACTGATATTTCACCATATTTATGGAACCACAGAGTAATTCTGTCCACGCTTTTCTCATCCAGAAGAACGTAACGTCCATATTTTACAATTGCTGGCCTACCACCGTACTTGCCAATGTAAAAGGCAATCAGGGCGCCGATGAGATTACCAAAACTACCTACGAAGAGGAGAACCACCCACCCTGGAATACCAAGAAAAGCAGTAAGTTTCCCCTCGTAGACGAGATATCCTCCAAAAAGCATGACAACCTCTGAGGGAATCGGCAATAACATTCCTTCAAGAATCATGAGCACAAAGATGCCAGGATACCCCATCTGCGATATAAGATTAACAATCATGGTAATAACAGTGCTTATTATGCCATTCAGGACCATTACTAATCCTCTCCGGTTAGGAAGCCATAATAATCTCCAAGTAGAATCTTAACCTCATTCTCAGGCAGAGAATACTTTCTCGTCTTGAGGTTGGCTTCCCTTAACATTAACTCTGCAAGCTCGTCAGGATAACCTTCAGCATACACGATCTCTTCGATCTTTCCGTTGATTATCATCTTGGAGCAGACAACGCATGGGTGAGTGGTGACATATATCGTAGAACCTATGATGCTCGTTCCGTGCATTGCGGCCTGAATGATGGCATTCTGCTCCGCATGAAGTCCTCTGCACAGCTCGTGCCTCTCTCCAGAAGGAACGTTCAGATCGTCTCGTATGCATCCTACAACATCACAATTAGCAAGCCCTGAGGGCGGGCCATTGTATCCTGTGGCTATGATATTTTTATCCTTCACTATCACCGCACCAACCTTCCTTCTGGTGCAGTTGGCTCTGGAAGCTGCCATATAAGCCAATCGCATAAAGTACCTATCCCAGGACGGTCTCCCCAGTTGTTCCACCAAGTTAAATCAACGAATTTGATATTAAATCCATGATATAATACTATTGTTCCGTAACCTGCTTATTCTATCCTCCTTTTTATCTCTCTCAGCTGGAAAACGTCATGCCACTGGCTCATAACCCCTATGCGGAGAATAAAGCAAGCTGGAGATCTATCAATGTGTCCTGATGCAGTTTTATGTTTAAGTGCAACGGGCTTGTTCATAGCATTTCCACAAGGTTAGAAAAACGGAAAATAGAATGAGGGTAATGTTTCAGGAGAATCAACAGTTTTTCGAATAAAAACTCTTCACACGGGAACCCCATATGCCCTGAGTATGTTCGTGACCACAACGGGTGGAAGGTTAAGGATCCTGGAGCTCTCTGTGACATCAAGCGTTTCGATATAGGTGTTCAACACATCTCTAACGAAACTATCCTGAAGTGGACCACTGAGAGCTTCTCTGAGTTGTCTTATCACCCGCGCTTTTTTCTTGATAAGAGCAGCCCTATCTCTGTTTAGCTGCTCAATCTCTGAATTTATCTTTCTCAGTTCCTTGAAAAGGTGGTCAGCTGGTGCCTTTTCAAATGTGGCAGAACTTTCGTCAGTGTCATCGAATGCAAGAGGTATCTTCTCTATTTGGAAGAAGTCCCTAGCATAATCGATTATGAGTGTCGAGAAACCGGTTGGTTTGTATATTTTTCTTGCGGCCCCAGAAGAATTGTGGAAAACACCAACTGACCTGATTAATCTGGATTCCTGCAAATAATAAAGATGTTTTATGATTGCCTGCTGGGATACCCCGATCATGCGGCTAAGTTCGTTGGCGTACGAGACGTCGTAGGTTAGCCTCCGCAGTATCTCTCTTCTTGTACTGTTTTCGAAGGCAGCTATCAGCGCCTCAATATCGCCGTCCATGGTCTACCTCATTCTATCCTTACTGATCTTCCTTCTTTGTCTGTAGGCCTGACCTTTTTCAAAGTTACATCAAGCAGACCGTTCTTAAATTTGGCTGATGCACTGTCAGGTACTATCTCATGCTCCAGGCGAATCTCCTTCTGGTAGCTTCTGTCACCGTCTTTTGCTGAAAGAACAACCTCGTTCTCTGTTACCTTAAGGCTAATGTCCGATTTGTCCACGCCGGGCAGCTCATAGGTAATGTATATGTGGTCCTTGTCTTCATTGATATCAACAAGCGGTTCACGTACATTCCCGGAAACACCCGCTCTGCTTCCCAGACCAGCCATTTCAGGTACATTCCCAAATTCTTGGAACGTTGGCTTTCCATCAGGCCCTATCCTGTAGCTGAAGCCGTACACATAAGGCCCCAGAATCTTTGTGTCTTGATTTTTCCTCAGATCCTCAAGCATTCTGGCTATTCTTTCGTTTATTCTACGGAAGTCAAAGTCGAAATCCCCGAAGAAGTCACTGAAGAAGTCGCGGTCCCAGTCATCATCTCTGTATCTCCTCCTTACCATTCTATTCACCTCCTTTAGTTCACAACGTTTGGTTGTATACCTTAATTGCCATATACTATAAGAACATTTCGCATCCAACATGTTATGCCAGTTGGTCGCATTGCGTAATAGAGCAGGCAAGAGAAATACTGTGCAGTGAATTGCGGACTCAATACTATGTAATGATTTGTTGGTAACAGAATGTAGGAATTTTATTAATGTCTCAGGCCATTCTAAGTCTCCCGAAGGGAAGTTTTTCCCAGAAAGGTGACACTCGCAGTAAAATTTTTTTAATATTATGGTGATAGGATGGCATGGACAGCATACTTGTCGTTATCGCTGGAATTTCGCTGGTCGTCTCACCCTTTATGATTGCAATTGGATCAAAAGTTGTGAGAAGATTCAAGAGTACCATATTCAAGCTCCTCCTTGCATCTTTCATCATAATTTTTTTAACCGCTCTTTATGTTATAATATCAATTTTTGTGGCACCGCAACTTGAACCCTATCTTATCGTGATATATTCTATTTCGGAGCTCATATTGCTTCTTCTTTTTTACGGTGCCACTGTTAAGGGGAGATAGTTGAGTTGGGACGACGGAGCAGCATCAGGGATATCATTCTTAGAACCATAACGGAAAATCCGGGATTGCACTTTAGAGAGCTTCAGAGAAGAACCAATGCTGCTACGGGCCAGCTTCAGTATCATCTCTATCAGCTGGAGAAAGACGGGACAATAATAAAGCGAACGGATGGAAATCTGGTGAGATACTTTTCCAACAACAGTGGAACAGAGATGGAGAGGGCATTGCTCTACCATATGAGGACAAGGGATACGGCCAGGATAATATCCTCCCTGATAACCGGACCAAAAAAAATGTCGTATTTTTATTCTTCCCGCCGGAGCAGGAGGGAACTCATAAAACAGAAAATCCAGGAGCTCGAAAACGATAATCTGCTCGAGGAATACCAGGACGATGGAGAGCTCTATGTCAGGTTGTTGGACAGAGATTACATGGTGAAAATACTCAAACAGTACAGAGAATCCTTCATTGATAGCATGGCAATTAACCTGTTTTCGCTGCTGGATTGAACTATATTCTTCGGCGTCTATAACTAACGTAAGCCGATAAAATTAAAGCAGAACCCAGAATGAGCCCAATGGAAAAATAGGTCTCATTCTGAGCAACGTAATTAACGATCTTCTTCACCGCTCCCTTTATGGGAAGATGGGAAATGGAGTGACTTACAAAGGTAAAATATGGATCCTGGCCGATCTTTCCCTTCTGGTTAGATGGAATGGAATAGACAAATCCCACGTATATTGAACCGTGCGACGGTGAAATCACTGTGGCCAGTGGAAACGTTAATCCCGCCATTGAATATTCTGAACTCCACCAGTATATTGCCCTCGTTCCCTTTATGTGATGGGAGCTCATTAAACCTATTCCATCCCACCTATTTCCGTGATTGTCTGTTCTCACCATAAACTGGGAAAACGTAAAATTTTGGTGTGTTGAGAGATCAAACCCAGAGATCTTCTGGATGAGAAAGAGCTTTAGAGGAAAAGGTATCTTCGAATTGGTTATGATGGTGCTGCTCATCTCAATAGTTTTGTTCTCGATCTGGTCAACTGTAATGTTTCCCTTAACAGTTGAGTTTCCACCTATGATAACTCTGCTGTAATTGCCTGTGTATTTTGTGAAGTTAATGAAAACTGTCACACCGAATTCCTTAGGAAACTCACGGAATCCGAACTCTTTTTCCATGAATGAGTTACCAAAAAGATCGAAACTTGCGTGGTATGATATCCCGTTTGAATTTTCCGTTCGGTTCCACTCCTTGTCGCGAAAACTAACCATATGGTAGTTCATAAAGGATGCCCTGAACCCTATACCGACATAAGATATTGTGTAGGAAGTGTTGCCTATCCCCGTTATGTTCAGTTCGGGATAGTTCAGGGCGGAAATGTTCTCGTGATCATCTGACCTAAAATGAACTATTCCAACAGGTGCTATCACGAGAAAGACTATAAACGGAACAAGCAAGTTTCTATTCAACAAATCTAAATTAGAAGAATATATAACATTTTTTTGGTACAAAGTTAGAGGAATTCATCCTCCAGGTCTACAATTGCCAGATTCAACACCTCGCTGAGGGTTCTACCTGTGAATTCTCTGAGCCCCCCCATATCGGTTCTCACCCTCACTATAAATTCATCATCATCCTTGCTGAACTCTAAGTTACAGATTACTTCCTGCATATCCTTCGATCGGTGAAAATTATATGATACATAACCTTTTCTCTTAACAATCTGAACGATTTTGTTTTCTTAAAACATTTCTCTGTGGTTAAGACCTTGTTAAAAGATTTACGTTGTAGGGACCTCTGGTTGCTTTATATGCATAGGTTCCAACATTTCATCATTGTTTTGAAAGAACCTCTCCATGCAAAAATGATGAAAATCAACGGGCAAAATGTACTCGGAGCCTTCATTCTGATGGCAGAGCACTGTTGGTCTCTCAGGATTTATTTATCCCCCCCTTCCAGATTATCTGGGCAGCTTTCTTGGAGATTGTGTGAGCCTCCTTCAGTATCGAAGGATACCTTTTCCCAAAATTCTTAACGATGAATCTTATGCTGCCTTCGAGGGTAACCCCATAACCGGGACTGATGATCTCGTGTTTACCCATAACATATGCAAGTTTTTCGCCGTCAACCATTACATAGTCGTTTTCAATTCTACCGGTCAGAACACTCTTTGCCACACCTATTGTTGGAATATTCAGGTGTAGTCCCGCATATGTGGCGAGCCCCATCTTCCTGTAATGAAGGAGACCGTTTCCATCAATAAGGGCGATTCCCCCAAAGTTTTTACAGAGCTCCTTGATAAACGGAAATTCTCTGTATGAAAGATAGCCCGGAATGTACGGGAAATTCGTCCTCTGAACAGATATACGGAATTTTTTCGTGCCATTCTCAACGATCACTCCAACCCCTACGCCAAATCTTTCAAAATAGGAGACATCTACTGCACACATTGATTCATGATCAAAGGGAAGATCATTCCGTACCGTTCTGGCCAATCTGATCTGCTCTTCCTGTAGTCTCTTGAGAGGATAATCTGTGTTGAAATCATTGAACCTGAACTTCTCGAGTTCAGTAATCTTCTCATTGGAAATGGGAATACCATCTGAGGTTAACCTCCTGATCTTTTCAGAGCGTCCAAGGGGATGGGAGTAATTTCCGACTCTTGAATCTGAGTAGACAACACGGTAGCATGGTGTTAGGTCGGGATCAGGGTTTAAAGAGAGCATGTAGCCGCAGGCTCTTGCAGCTCTGATATCACCAAGGGCCCTTGCTAGGTCTCCGTAAGTGGAAACTCGACCTTTCGGAATCTGTTTAACCAGATCGTAGAAATAATCGAAAAGATTGATGCCGGTCATTTTCACTTTGTCAATATCTAACGGTTAGATATGCTTATTCCTTTTACTTGGAACCAAGTAAAGATCGAATTGATCAGTATTGACGCATCCTGTCACACCTTTCTCGGTTAATCCAGCTACTATCCGAAGTATTTATGCATCCACCTGGTAGATTAGAGAATGAGAAATGACCATCATTACGGTTTTGGGAAAGTTTCACGTCTCTCACTGAAATGTGAGGTATCGAGTAGGTGACTTCTTCTAACTTTAAAGCTGATTCTAAACTGATCACAGCCTTTCAATGGAAAGATCTTCATTGCCATTTCTTTTGCGAGCGTAGCGTCCCATATTTTGTGTAATTATAAAGGATACCTCTCCTGAAACATTTCCTCTATCTCATCCTTGCATTTATAATATCCCCTTAATGTTCTTAGAGACCACTTCTCATTTATCTCAACTACCCTGAGATAAATTATCTTCATAGCACTCTCCTCTGATGGTAGAGAATCTATGATCTTGATCCTCCTCCTTATCTCCTTATTCATGCGTTCTATAAGATTGGTGGAATGGAT
>WAQW01000029.1 GCA_015520045.1 Thermoplasmata archaeon
ATCTCATAGCCTGAATTCGAAAGTTCCATCAGATAAGCCCTCGCAGCCCTGTACAGGCTGTTGATGATCGCACTAAAAATCTCAAGAGCGATAGCTATCGCCACGATTCCGAGGGAATTCGCTTTTAGAGGTGGTGCTAGGCCAGTATAGTGAGAAAGATATCCATAGCTAAGCACAACCGAAATAAGGTATATCCCTGCAGGAAAATATGCAAGGACAGAGGTTTTCTCCGATAAGGTCAGGAATGAAATGATCGTAAAAAGAAGCAGAATCACCCCTATGTAAACACCATAACTTCCGTTTCCATATAAGAAGGCGGGCATATCGGCTATGAGACCAATGATGAAGCCTGTAACCGGAAGTATGATCAATCGCACGATGTCACCTCAACATTCTGGAAAGCCGGACGAGCACACCACCCATTCCATCTATCTCAGGATCCCATGTGATCAGATGGGTTCCTCGCGGAATGGATGAATAGAGGTTCCTGTCCATATGTCTAAGGGCATATTTTCCCATAAACTCAGAAAGAGGGTGTTCTGAGTGAGATCCTATAACACCGTATGGGATGGGGTTCAGGATGATCAACCTTGAGCTGAATTTTTCCACTCTCCGCGCGAAACCTGCTATCTGGCCCACGTTATCTCCGTTGACATAGGTGATCAGAAGAACGTTTGGTGATGTATCTATAACCGCACGGTAAAAGCTGCGCCCCGGATCTATGGCGAGCCTCCGTGCAAATTTCAGTGTCTCGCCGGCTATGAGTAACCTCTTAATCTCCTGGTACTGTATGGTCTTGTTTGATGGCAGCAAGAACCTGTAGCCATCATCGAAGCGTTGGCCGTACCAGAAGCCGGTGTTTATCTTCCTTTCCAGCAGTATCTTCACGAGGGACATTATGAGAAGGATACTGTACTCAAATGGATTCAATTCTGGCAGACCCCTGTGCATGGATGCGGATCTATCAAGAACGATCAGGGTGGTGGTCAGGCCTTCCCTTTCGTAATCGTTAACCATTATGCTGTCAGAACTCCCGGAACGGGCCGTTGCCTTCCAGTTTATGAACTTTACCGGATCTCCGTATGTGTAATCCCTCACATATTTGAAATCCGTAGAGGGTGGGCCCATTGAGGCAATCGACTGGCTTGGGATGTACTTCCTTGCCACAACGTTCAGGTGTTTTGGTTTCGTAACACGGATCTTCGGAATGACCTCTATGGACTTCTCCAGATCCATCTGCCCCCCGTGGTGGGAGTAGTTTCCCGAGAACCCGTGGATGGAATAAACGAGAGGCCCAAAATCAAAGACTCCTCTGCGCAGTGCCCTCAGTTTCACGGTAATCGTAATACTTCTGTCCCTCTTTGATTTGTACAAAAGATGAACGTTTGTGCCATCTTCTATTCTGAATTCGGTGGGAAGCTTCAGTTCAGCGTTGATAAGACCGCTTCCTCCACGGAGGGAAATTATTGCGGAAACTCTGAACCTATCATTCACAAACACCTTCTCTGGCATTTTGATTTTTACCCCTTCCAAGGCAGGTGGATCGCTCTCCCTCAGTATAAGCAGAAATATCACAGCGAAGAAGATCGATGCCACGAGGAACCTGTCCGTTGATATGGCTGTTACAATGATCACAAACACGATGATGAAGGCGAGCCGGTGCAGTGACAGGGTCCAGTATCTGAACATAGACTCACTTTTTGACCGGGAGCCTGCCAATGTACTCCTCTATGATGGATGTGGTGCTGATGTTCTCCATCTCCAGCTCAGGTTTTAGCACGATTCTGTGGGATAGTACGTCTTTAGCCACGATCTTCACATCATCCGGTATAACATAACTCCTGCCAGAAACAAAGGCGTAACCTCTGGCCATTCTCATAAGGGAGATGATGGCCCGTGGGCTCGGGCCCGCGAGTATCCTATCGTCTCCCCTTATTGATTTGAACGATGCGAGATAATCGAGAACCTCATCACTCACAACAACGGAACTCTCTATGAAATCCCTTATTTTTATGACAATATCCGGCGAGAGAATGCTCTTTGCCAGGGAACTGGGATCATCTGTTTTCCAGCCCAGGCGTCTCCTGAGAAGATCCTTCTCAACACCCGGATAACCCAGGGATAGCTGCAGCATGAACCTGTCAAGCTGTGCTTCCGGCAGAGGATAGGTCCCTTCGAACTCTATGGGGTTTTCCGTTGCGATCACGATGAACGGCGATGGGAGCTGCACGGTATCACCCTCTATGGTTACCTGCCTCTCTTCCATTGCTTCAAGCAGGGCAGCCTGTGTCTTGGGAGGTGCCCTGTTGATCTCATCTGCCAGGATGAGATTTGAGAATATTGGGCCCCGGTATGTCTCAAAGACGGACAGCTGTGGTCTCCATATCTTTGTTCCGATTATGTCACTCGGCAGCAGATCCGGGGTGAACTGCACACGCCTGTATGATATTCCAAGAACCCGTGACAGGAGCTTGGCTAGAAATGTCTTGCCTGTTCCAGGAAAATCCTCAATGAGGATATGCCCGGATGAGAATATGGCCGACAGGATCTTCCTCGTAACCTGATCCGAACCAACAAAGTAGCTGGATATCTCTTTAATGGCATCATCCACATTTCTGTGGAGAGATGCTTCCATTTCGTCTTTATCTGTTATTGTCAATCCCTCCTTTCCAGAGATCCTTCATTCTGGAGAGCATCAGGTTCAGGATCTCATTTCTGTCTGAAATCTCTCTCTCCTTCCTCTTTCTTATGAGGTGAGACCTGTAAAGCAGCGGGTCAGGTTTTCTGTATTCCATAATGGGCTTCAACATCTCCTTCCCGGTGTTGAGGCTCACTCCGGCCGAACCCAGCATATGGGAAAGGGTAACAAGAATTTTATCCTTCTCTCCTGTTTTGATGAACTGTTCAAGGACATCAGAAAGGTACTTCAGCCTCTCGTCTCCTGATAACTTCTCCACGAACCGGTGTTTCCTATAAATCTCATCGGTGATGGAATTCAGCTTTTCGTACTCGATGCTGTAGAGTTTCCATGTTATCCCCACAACCGATACCACAACCACAACGAAAAGGAAAGCGAGGATGATATCATTCAGATACGCGGCTTTCGGGTAATAGAGAACAACAAGGAGGATCCCCGTAACAACTGCAAGATAGGCCAGACGGTGGGATATGCTGGCCATGAACCTTCCTGCCATTCTGATATTCTCGTTTCGGGAGGAGATCATTATGGCATAAGGCGACATAGCCACCTCGTAGAATGCCAGAGGAAGGAAAAACATTGAAAAGTTTCTCGTTGCCGTAATGGAAAAAAGAAATCCCCAGATTGCGAGAAACAGGGCTGCAATGCTTAAGGTTCTGAGAAGTTCCGCACCGTACAGCATTGAACCGTTGCGAGAGATGTATGATGCGAGAATTCTCAGGGCTATTGCCCATGAGATGAACAGGATCGCAGACCGGAAATCGTACTGGGCGGAGATCAATCTATATGGAATCCCCCTGTAGGTAAAGAGAAGAAAAAGCAGAAGCCAGAATAAAACGGCAAGGGCGGTTGCAGTGTTTCTCCTGTAAAAGGCTCCCACAATGGATGAGATCACGAGAACCGTGAGAGAAAATGAGAGATCAACGATCATCATCTCCAGTGATCTGGTCATTGAGCCGGCCGTAACAACAGAAGAAATCGAGTAAAGAATCAGCGAAATTACACCGTAAATCGCCGCAGCGATCATACCTTTTTTTGTGTGTTTCACCAATTGAATCAACCACCGCAGGTAACCACAACAGGATCTCTGAATGTATCCCTCAATCCATAGAGGTATCTCTGAAACTGTGGAACATCCATTCTTTTCATGCCGTAAAAAGCCTCCTCATACATCCTGGTCAGCTCTCTTAATTTTATCTCGTCCTTTATTACCGATGAGTATTCGCGCCGTAAAAGAATCTCTCTGATGGTATGGGAATCTTCCACAAGGGTGGAGCCCATCAGGTTCAGCCTGAGAAGCAGTGAAACCTCTCTCCTGGTATTCACGCCTCTGAAAAACATTTTCTGCTTCCTGCCAGATGCACTGGCAGAAACTTCGTTGCAGCCCTCTTTCAGGGTGATGGTGTAATCAATTCCTCCACCCGTGAGCTGTATTCCTCTGGCTTCGAGACTGCCTGGATACAGGAGGCGAATACCGAGAGGAACACTGGCAGGATATATGAGAGGAAGATCATCCGGTATGGATGGTTCCATAATCTCCGATCCTCTCCTCCATCCGGATAGCGGTACCACCCTATAGCTAACAGAATTGCCCGCGAGAAGCTTCTTCTCCCCGGGGGTGCTCTCCTGGTTTATGGCCTGGATCTCTCCGCGGTCATCTACTCCTGAAGAAGGTTTTCTATGCCTGTGGCCTAGAACCACCATGCCGGATAGAAGCGCTGCAACTATGGGAATAACAACATATAGCAATAGGACGGGCGGAAGAAACGCTGATGATCCTGCCGGATGTTCCGGAGCTACTCCAGCAGATCCCGTTCTGTGAGAAACCGGGGCATTAAATTGATTCGCGGCAGAGTGGGGAAGGTGAAGAAGCTGTAGAAGCCACGTAAATAGCTTCGCTATGTAGGCGGAGATCGAGATGAGCAGATGGAGTATCGATAGAAGTAATTTGAATAGTGGCTGAAGTAGCGATATCACCGAATTCATCCATGCTGTGTTCCAGTGGAAGTTGGGAAGAGAGACCTTTGGAAATGACAGGGACAGGTTTATCCCCGAGGACGTTCCTGAACCGGTGGATGTTCCTGTGCCGTTTGTAGAAGATCCGGGTGGAGCTCCGCCAGAACTGGAGGGAGGGCCAGTGGACCCCGAACCCGTTGTGGTTACAGGGGGCACTATTGTATTTACCGATGATATGAATATCCAGGTAACGAGAGTCAGAATGATAAAGGAGACAACCACCCTCTTCTTTGTCACGGCAGATCAGCAGTACACACAACGTAGAACCGTATTAAAATCTATCTTCTTATTGATCAGAGGATGATATTGATCCCTCTGGTTCCACTGAATTCCCATGCATGGGGTAAAAGGAGTTCTCATTCCTGGAGGAGTTCTCTCAGGAGCATTGTTGCATATGCTCCACGGCCGAGCTGGAACATCATGGTATTGGGTGAAATGATCTTGAAATTTTGCGGGACCATCGCTACGGCCCTGAAACTTCCCCCCGATGAGAACTTCTTGTTTCCGGAAACCCGAAAAGCTCTCAGATCAACATCATCCTCTTCAAGGATCTCTCCAATGATCCGGTCTGCCGGGGAATCTGTTAGTTCCGTGTTGAAACCCGGAAGCGTGATAACAGGCCTCACTTTATTCTCGCGTGAGAGCCTGTTCAGTTTTTCAAAATTGTGTCTATCGCAGACGAATGGTTGCATGTTGCTGGCCGGGTTAGAGTAATCATCAATGGGAATAACCCGGTCACCTGGCAGAACATTGTAGAGGGCATCCACCATCTTCAGGCGTTCAGAGAGGGCACGATTGAAAACATATGACTGATACCCGTGGACGAACATCATGGTGAGAGTTCTGGGCAGGGATCCCAGCGCCCTCTCAAAGGAGCCGGTATTCCTGAGGCTGTTGAGCAACATCCGCTCGAATGTAAGATTCTCTGGAAACTCTTCCAGCGCCCTCTCGGGATCCTCGTGAGAACAGAATCTGAGCCTGTAATCCTCGCTGTCGAATGCGGGATCACAGATGTACTCTCTGAATGCCTGACGAAAATCACCTATTAAAATATACTTTCCCACCAGATGGGTGACAGGCCTCATCGAACCAAACCTCTGGAGCCCGAAGAAATTTGGAAATCCACCTGCCCCGTCCATCATGTTGAACCCATCTGCGATGAGGTCTGAAATGTCTTTGCTTGATTCGACCTTAACCGTGAAGGTGTTTCCGTAAAGGTCGCCAAGCCTTACGGGATATTCTGCATGGTAATGCTCGAGGTATTCAATCCCGTCAATTGGGGGGAGAGAGCTCACTTTCCCGCGAATAGAAAAATACTGTATGCTTGTGGAATGTTTGTCCTTTGTGCCTGCATAGGTGATGGCATTTCTCGGGATCCTTAGTCTTGAAGAAAGGAACAGAACGAACCTGTTCTTGTCCCAGTTTTTCAGCCTGATTTTAAGAATAGTATACCTCCCGGAGGGAGACTCCGGGATCTTCTTTGCAATCTCCTCAACGATGAATGTCTCAGGAGTCTCCTCAAACTTTCCCTGTATGTGGAGACTTGAGATCGCATGTCCCTCTATTCCGACGAGCCTTTCGGTCTCAGCAGGTAACATGGCTCAGGACCTGCTATGAGAACGCGATGCCGTCAAGATAGTTTCGCTGTTCCGTGTTGTAGATCTTCACGGTCCTATAGAGATTATCCCTTTCAACCGGTACCATCCCGAGCTGGCCGATGGCCTTTATTATGATCTCCTTTCTCAGATCACCAACCTTCTTTCCTGTGGCAGGAATTACTTTTTCATTGTATATGGTGCCGCCCCAGTCACTGGCACCGAACAGGATGGCGAGTTGCCCCATCTCCACACCATTCGTAAGCCAGGAGGTCTGGATCACGGGTAGGTGCCTGTTAAAAACTATACGGGAGATCGCTATATTTCTCAGCACATCCTGGGAGCTTGCCCTCCCTTCAACGAGCCCTTCTCTCTCAAGCCTGGTGTTTCCCGGTTCAAAATTCCAGGGCGTAAAGGAAAGAAATCCACCGTACTTCATCTGAAGATCGAGTATCTTTATCAGGTGCATGGCTTTGTTTTCATTGCTTTCCAGATGGCCGTACATCATTGTAGCCGATGTGCGGATACCCATTCTGTGAGCAGTCTCCATAATCATGAGCCATTGTTCTCCGCTGCCTGGCGGTCTCCCGATTTTTTTTCTTACTTCCTCATCGAGGATCTCTGCGCCTGCTCCGGGAATGGTGTCGAGGCCACTCTCCCTCAGGCGGCTCAGTACATCTTCAAGAGTACCGCCAGTCTTCTTCCAGATGTAGAATATCTCCGATGTTGATAGGCCATGTATTCCAAGATCCGGAAAATGCCTCCTTATCCTTGAGAACACATCAGTGAAATAATCAATGTCCAGTTCAGGATTCACGCCTCCCTGAATAAGAAGCTGCCTGATACCGTAATTTTTGTGATATAACTCAACCTCTCTGAGAATATCATCAGCTGACATTAAGTATGCATCATCTTCCCCCGGTCTCCTGTAGAAGGCGCAGAAGTAACACTGGATGCTGCACACATTGGTGTAATTGAGTATCATGTTTGAAACAAACGATACTCTGTTACCCCAGAGATCACGGGAGATCTTACCGGCGATTTTTCCCAGATCCATCAGATCTGCCTGTTCATACATGTAAAGGATATCGTCCACGCTCAGGATTTCTCCTTTTGATGCTTTCTTGTACACCCTGGCGAGTACATTATCGTTGACTATCACAGCTCTCCATTTCAGGATATGATAATAATTTTTATCCTTCTGAGGCTGTCAGCTCTCAGTTGAATTTCCCTCATCCTATTGATATGCTCCAATTCTATGATGGCTCGCGTCATTGACCTACATAGGAATACTCTAAGAGAGGGTTATCTTATCAAATTTCATCAATGATCTCAATATCCTTGACCTTTTTGAATGCCTTATTATGAGTAAGAAGTACTTTTGTTTCAATAGCTTTCATAGTTGCAAGAATCACACAATCCCTGCCTTCAAGCCTGGTTGCAGAGTAGGTAGAGAGAGTACTGATTTAGGATTGTAAAATGGTGTGGGTAAAATCAACCAAGGTAAGTGTTGAAAGGCCTGATATCATCCTCATTCATTCTTCTATCACTTCGCTCGGAAAGCTTCTGAAACAATGAGTTACTTCCATCAACGTAACCGTACTCATAACCACTCCTCCTTTTATAGCACTCTGCATTTCTCATTCACGGAAAGATGTTCAGGTAACCTTTCATCAAACCAATAAATCCATTAGTTCGCGTCAATAAACACCGGATTCAATTTGAATTCACTTCCAGATGTTCTTGAGATCAATATAGTCTGAAACAGGTATCTTAGAGCCTTTTTGATGAACTCTCTCATCTTTTCTATGAATTCTTCAGGAGACACTGCTTTCTCGCTTATTATCTTATCTGATTCTCTGTACACTTTTACCTTCGTACCCTAATTCAGGCCAAGTTAATTCATTATCCTCTTTGGAATCACAATTCTGCCCCTATCATTGATTGTTGTTTCTTGAGCCATTCCCACATCTGTTCTCACACATTTCATCGATATAATAACATTTCTCTCTCTGTGCAACAGTTATGAAACTTAATTTAGGTGTCTAAGCTTTGCAACAACCTACTTCCCAACTGCTATCTTTCATTTGTGAGTGTTAACTTTAAAGATTTTTTTATCTGTCTTAGCAGAATCTGGAACACTTTTGGCCATCTTTCATCTAGCGTCACCACAATTTCTTTCCCTCGGGACTTCTCTCCCACTGAATATTTTTTATTATGAGAATACCTCCATTAACCGGAAACCGCTTCTGGCATGTTCTTCTTGTATCTCTTTCTATATATAATATTAACATTATGGTATTCCAGTTCTGTGATGGCTCGAGTCAGGTCAGAATTATGATCTCGAATTCTTTTTCCTGTTAAAAACATAAAAGGATCTTTCCTTTGCACTAATAGGATAATTTAGAAACGTAAGAATAGCAAATGGACTCATCACGCATAGAATACTAAATAATCGCATAAATCCCATTATATTGTCCGAGCTGGATATGTATAGAGAAATATCGGTTGTCGATGAAGCCAGGAGGAATAGGTTGCTGTTCACTTTAAAATATATGAAAGCTGCTAGCAGGAATACAATATCCACTATTGCTATGATCGTTAAAAAATAGTACGGTATGCGCTTTTGTAGGGAAATTACGGGGCCATAATCTCTCTTTTCAAGAGGAATCCACTTCTTACGCGGAATAGATGGATCTAACAAAATATGAATGCGTATCATAGTTAGTATAAAGCCTATTATAGACACTCCGTTTAGAATTACCAATGACTGTTGTACGAGCCCCCAATACGCTTGGTAAATATCAAAGATCAATCCCATAATATCAACACCCTAACTCAATCATGGCCAGTAATCTAGCATTTTTATCCGGTTTGGAGCGGATGCCCACACTCATGTGTTTTGACCAAAAAATGACGCGAACATTCTCCAGTCGCTGACGTATTGTTCTATTTGAAATGTTGTAGGTAGAGGGATTCCCGTGGTGAATATTTGATAAATTCCGTTGGTTACAGGCCCCCAAATGGATGCAGAATTGGAGATGTAGAAATAAACGTTCACTGTGTAAACCACCCAAAAGTATCCGTGTGCATTCCATTGTAAGTTGAATAAAGTATGTACATTACTTTCCAATGTGCTTCCAGTGGTTATTCCAGCAATAGCGCCGATTAAGGTGCCAGTTAAACCTAACACTGTTTGCCCAGCTTCAGTAGCAAGCCAAGCTAAGATCGTGCCTGTGCTAACGGCAGCAGCGCCCACGAAAGGTATAGCAATCGTAAATACTACACCTAGCAAAAGACCAAGGACTGCTGCATATGTATTTGTTTGATCTACTATAACACTCTCATACTTGAGCGCGTTAGCATAATTGGTAAACTTGATATTGATATTGTACGAGGTGCCGTAATGGATAATCCAATCCCACAATTGGAATTCATTTTCCATTACGATTGGATCTATAAGTGTCTTCTTTCCATTAAAGAGCAACATGGAATAGTGGAATGTGGTATAATTCAAGTGGTATGAATAGGTCAGAACATATGCACTACTGTTCCTATAAGAAATGGAAATATTAGAAATGGGCGTCCCCTGTCCATTTAATGTAATGTTACTGAATTCTGCTGTTATCGTGTGTTCGTAGTTAGATAGTTCTATGCTTGTAATCTCATTGAGTATCCTGACTGTTCCGGGATTTGTCTTTACATAAAGTCTGAAAACATTATCCAAATTACTTTTGGCAAAGTTTCTTCGCTCAACAGGTAATTGTTCGAAATTTTCACTGTACCATTTGAAGAAACCGATCATAGATTCGTATTGCAGAAAGTCTAACCGGTTAGAGCTTGCATTTACGCCATATTTCTCATAAGCATAGCCATATGCTTTTGCTAACCAATTCTTCTCCGCGGGATTCGAGTTCAGGTTATTGAAACTACCACTTCCTGAATGAACGCGTGCATTGTGTCTCATTAATATTGGCGCCGAAACCCGAACCTGTGAGTTATATGTATCGGCGCCAGTGAGGCTTGAGCTGCTCTTTAAAACGGCGCTGGAAAATACGGTAGTTAACATCACCACCGTTGCAACTGCAGCAAACACCATCATTTTTCGCCCCATATGATGTGTAGATACATTGATATATAAAATTTCGTATG
>WAQW01000030.1 GCA_015520045.1 Thermoplasmata archaeon
ATATTACAATCGCCGGCTGTTACACCATAACAGATACTCCAGAAACATCAGTGTTGAAAGAGAAACTTCCTTTCGAAGGCGTAAATTATTTCCCCTGCAACGGTCCATATGGTCAGCTCCTCCGGAAAGATCGAATATTTTCTTTCAATGAATGAGAGATCTGAAATAAAGTCCCCCTCTGAAAAACCTCCGATTATAACCGTCATATCCCTTGATTTCACGATGTCCATTGGATGTGCCTCTTCGCCTGAGGGCCACATGAGAATCACATCGCCTGTAGAGTACTTCTCTATCGTCTCCTTCGCGCTTAGGTTCTCCATTGTTAGCAGATGAACATCATGAGATACTATGTCTCTTTTCTGAAAGAGATCCTCAATAAGTCCAACAAATCTGTTGTACGACTTGGGTACTCTCATCTCAGGGTTTACAGTTATAACTTTATTGTTTCTTGTGTGTATGAAGACGCGAAGCTCGCCTCTCCTATTAAGTATACTGTCATTGAGAACATTGAGTAGGATGTGGAATATATCTGGACGCCCCCTGCGCCTCGACTGACCAGGGTAATATCTATCTATGGAAGTATGAAGATAGTTGGAATCTAACAGCAGCATTTTGGGACTCTTTCTTCTTGTCTGCGAGAATTTTCTAACGCCAGGATCATT
Source organism: Thermoplasmata archaeon (assembly GCA_015520045.1). Lineage (GTDB taxonomy): Archaea > Thermoplasmatota > Thermoplasmata > Thermoplasmatales > Thermoplasmataceae > WAQW01. The sequence continues at coordinate 663 of WAQW01000030.1, forward strand.
GTGCATCTCCTCAGGTATGGTCTCAAGTTCAGAGTCAACCACTATTATCGTAAGCATCTGCTGAGTATCCGTCTCTGATATTTTATTTCTCATCCTTTGTTGGCTTGACAGGTTCAGAATCCCAGAAGACCAATCACACAAGATTTATAAGCTCGTTTTGCTCATTCTCTCTATGATAGGTTTAAAGGGAAAGCGAGCTCTTGTAAGTGCTGCAAGCTCAGGAATTGGGATGGGAATAGCGAGGGTACTCTCTGCCTATGGCGTTAGCGTTCATATTTTTTCCCGGAACTCAGAAAGGGTTTCTGCCGCAGCGGAGATATTATCAAGAGAGACAGGTAACAGGGTCTCATACAGTACCGCTGACCTCACAAGGAGAGAAGACCTCGAAAGGGTGTTTAAAGAATCTGAGAACGAACTAGGTAGCCTTCCAGACTTTCTGATCATCAATTATGGCGATCCCAGAGTTGCCCCTTTCCTCGATCTCACAGACGATGACTGGGATTACAGCATAGATCTTATACTGAAGAGCTCTGTGTTTATGGTGAAACGGTCGTTGCCCCATATGATGAAACATGGTGGCAGAATAGTTTTTGTTACATCTCTGACCACGAAGGAGCCTCTTAAGAATTTTGCTCTTTCCGCTTCCCTGAGATCTGCAGTTGTCAGTCTTTCAAAGGTGATATCACTCGAGTACTCTGAATACGGAATAACCTCAAATAGCATCTCTCAGGGATATGTTATGACACAGAGATTGGAGAACATAGCCAGAATGAATTCTGAAAAGCAGAACGTTCCAATAGATAAAATATACGAGGACATGAAGAGTACGGTCCCATCCCGGAGATTCGGGAGGCCGGAGGAGATAGGCGAGCTCGTTGCTTTTCTATGCTCAGATGCTGCATCCTACATCAACGGTGTAAACCTACAGATCGATGGTGGATTCATTAAATTTCCATTCTGAAGTTTATCGGATTTCTACAGCATCAACGAATAAGTATGAAAAAGGTATGGTGTGAATGTGAGAGGGATTAACAGGATAGTGCAGTCAGTGATAGATCAGGAACCGATTTACTCTATGATGCTTTCCACTGGCGTTGTCAATTACACCAAGCTGGCCAGCAAGATAAGCCCATATGTGAATGCTCTGGCTGGCGAACGCGTTCGCATAAATACCATTGTGAAGGCATTGTCCACCGTGAAGACAGAGGATCACTTCAAGGAAATTGTCGATATTCTAAAAGAGGCTGATATGTCGGTGGATTTCAGATACATGGAAAGATTGAAGTGTGGTAAGTTCGTCCCCGGAGAGAATGTGCTCATAGCATACAGAAAAAATAACTGCTGGAAGGTCATAGAGGGCGATCCTTCAGGGGAGCTTGCGTTGGTGAGGATAACTCTTCCCCCTGAGGCTGCCGGGAAGCCAGGCCTCACGCTCTTCCTCGTTCAGTACCTCGCGGTTTATGACCTTCACGTCGAGAAGATCTACAGATTTGACACCGATATACTGTTAATGTGCAGTTATGAAATAGTAGATCAGGTTGTGAGATATCTCAGAGACCTGATATTTCTGTCATATAAGTGATTCTACATCATAAACATGAAATTTATCTACCCGCAGGACATTGTGTACCCGTATGTATCCTCCTATTGAAACCATCCAGTACTTCCTCATTGTTCTATCTGGCATTATCGTTGGGTTCACTCTTGGTCTGATCGGTGGTGGGGGTTCCATACTTGCCATCCCTCTGCTTATATATCTTGTTGGATACGATCATCCTCATCTGGTAATAGGTACGACCGCTCTGGCGGTAGGTGTTAATGCATATCTTAATTTGATACCACATGCCAGAGAAGGCCATACAGATTTTAGAACTGGCGTCAAGTTCACCATACCGGGATTGATCGGGGTCTTAACGGGTGCCCAACTTAGCCTTATAACACCGGGCCGTGAACTTCTGTTTATGTTTGCTATTCTGATGCTGGTTATTTCAGCGCTTCTTTTCAAGAAAAGTGGATCTTCCAATGAAAAAGAGAAAAAAACGCGGAGGAGTGGAAATGCGATCAAGCTTACCGTGTCTGGTCTCTTGGTGGGGTTTGCAGCTGGTTATTTCGGTATAGGTGGAGGGTTCCTGATAGTTCCCGCACTTATCTACTCGGCCGGACTCGGGATCGTTGAGGCCATCGGAACATCACTCGTCGCCGTGGGTTCCTTTGGCGTTCTAACTGCTTTCAGATATTCCATAAGTGGTGATCTTAATCTTGTCATTTCAGGTCTATTCATAGTTGGAGGAATATTCGGAGGATGGGGAGGAGCCAGGCTATCATCAATGATCAACAGGCGGACACTAACCAGAATCTTCTCACTGGTCATAGCTGCCGTAGCCTTTTACATGATATTCAGGACAGCAACGAATCTATAACGAAAGAATGTGCAATCATTTTGGGGTTTTTGATCCATTAAATGATTCACCATATAATTTCAACTCCCTTCGGTACACTGCGAAATCGCTCGGGGTGAACGCCAGAATATAGACCTTCTCAACGCTCCTGGCTTCTTTTAGAAGAAATTCTGCAATTGTTGATACTGCAACTGGAGCGGCTTTCTCTATGGGAAAGCCATAGGCTCCTGTACTGATTGATGGAAATGAAATCGTTCCAATGCCTGATTTTTCGGCTACGATAAGAGAGTTTCTGTAGGCTTTCTTCAATATTTCGCTCTCGTCCTTTTTACCTCCCATCCATATAGGTCCTACCGTATGAATGACAAATTTTGCCTTTAATCTCCCGCCCGATGTTATCACAGCTTCTCCAGGTGGCAAGCCTGCAGGGTACTGAGTTTTCCTTATGATGCGGCATTCCTCAACCAGAGCACGTCCTGCCGCCCTGTGGATCGCTCCATCGACTCCGCCTCCACCCATAAGGGAAGAATTTGCGGCATTGACGATAGCATCTGTATCCTGCATGGTTATATCACCTTCCTTGATGGCGAGAATCCTTCCGTTGAAGTTCAAGCTATATGTGCTCACACAACGATAAATCATTTATGGCGCATAAAGTTTTAATGTCGAGAAATAAGTTCGAAAGCTTCCAGGTGTCCTGAAGTCTATGTTGAGTATTTGTTTTAGATAGCTCGCCATCTCCAGAATGTCCCTCGTTCTCAGATCTGAAATATTATCGTTCCAGATAGTTTCCTAGCTGCTGGCTATCCCTTTTGTTACATCCTATTACCTTTAACACAGATTCTATGCGGACATTATGAACCGCCATCCTTCAATGATACACGCCCCTTTTAGAATTAATGTCAATCCCATATCTATTTGTAGAGCTTCAGGTGGCAGAACCTAGTGATAGCCACTCGAAAGTGGCCGGTATTCTACGAGTTATCGCTCTCACGATACAAAGCCAATCAACGTAGAAGACGTTTTACGAAAAGGGAACAAAAAGATTACATTCAGACCCTACAAGCACGCCAGTTTCATGAGTAGGGTCAGAAATATATGTAAGAGCCTATGCAGAAAATTCCAGAAACGCGCAGGAGGTGTATAGGCTGGAAAAAACAGGTTCCCAACTTCTTGGGGAAAAAGGAGGATGATAATCAGTTTTTGATCAAACAGATCTTTTCTGCTGGTTAAGTGCGATTTACGCCAACCCTTTGAATGAGATCAGAGGACGTATCTTCCAAAGGAGGAAGATGTTCCATTGTTACTGGAGATGATTCTTGAGAAATCCTCTGCCTTAATACTTTGATACCGAACTTAATCTTTTATTTACATTATCCGGAAATAAGCATTTTTCACGTAAAATAAAACAAATGATGATTTCCTTAATTGGGAGAACATCAAAGTGAGCCATCAGGGAGGTCTATTCAAGTTTTTTGAAGCTTCTTCCCTTACCACTAACCGATAGCGGAGTGAAGGAGAATACCGTTTTATGAAGAACCTCATTACATCACCGGTGAATCTGATGCAGAACCTCACCCACAGCGATAGAAATAGCTTCATCACTCGAATACTTGTTCTTCCAGCCATGAGAGATCATCCTGTCAATTGCAAGTTGTGCTATCTTAACGTCTCCCTTCCAGCCACGTCCGTCTATTCCACCGGTGAACCTGTACCTGACGCCTTTCAATCCCATCTGTTTTACAACTTCATCGGCTATGCGAACCACGCTTGTTGTCGATTCATTTCCAAGGTTGAAAATATCTGTATTTACTATTCGCTCATGAAGGAAAAGAATAGAACCGACACAATCGGTGACATGCATGTAGGACTTTCTCTGGGTGCCATCTCCAAGTATCTCAAGTTCCGTTTTATTCTTCATGAGTTTCCTTATGAAATCGAATATCACTCCGTGCGTGGAGTTTCTACCAACAATGTTGGCGAATCTGAAAATAGATGCTCTGAAGCCATAATAGTGAGAGTAGGCAGTTATAAAACCTTCCCCCGCCATCTTGGATGCACCATAGGTGGAGATGGGCATGTAGGGGCCATAGTTCTCGGGTGTCGGCAGCTGAGAAGGTTCCCCATACACAGTGGAGCTGGAGGCAAAAATCATCTCGGGAACATCCTTCCTTCTCATGAATTCCAGGACGTTGAGCGTTCCGCGAGCATTCACGTCAAAATCGAATTGAGGGTTATCTGACCCTCCCCTCACATCAGAATTTGCGGCAAAATGGATTACAAGGTCAACAGGTTCCAGACTTATGAGAGAATCAAGATCAAGGATATCCATTTTGTGGAAGGTGAGGCTACCGTCCTTAAGAAAAGGTTCGATAAAGCGCGTATCGGTGTTGGAAAGATTGTCTATTCCCACAACAGAATTATTCTTCCTGAGTTCCTCAACCATGTTTGAACCGATAAAGCCGGCTGCCCCAGTGACGAGGATCCTTTTGTTTTGCATACGGGGTTATGCAACATTAAAGCATAACACTTTTTGTTCAATAGAATCCCTACTCCTTCACCAGAAGATCACCAGACTGTGCAGATCATATTCTGTACTTCCTGAATTTTACATAAAACACAAAATCATAAGTTGCTTTTATGGTGCCAGCTGCATAGAGTAGCGAAGGAGGAAAAAGATCAATAAGTATGCCCCCAATTGCTGGAGTTGGAACGGTGGCAAGATTTCTGCTTGCCAGGAATATTGAGTTTGTATGTATACGGCTTTTTGGATCTATGATGGTGTTGATCAGGCTATCTCTAGGGGAAACATCCATCTGGCTGGTAGATTGTCTGAGAAAGAGGAATACCTCACTGTAAATCAGCGAGTGGAAGACAGGCATCATTATGAGGAACACATTGCTGATGAGGTGAGTGTAAACCATTGTTCTAACCAATCCCAGTCTTGTAGAAAGAGATCCGGAGTAGATAATCGATATTGCTGTGATTAACGATACAATGAAAAATATCATCCCGTTCACCTGAAGAGATGTGTTGTAGAAAGCATAGAACCAGAGAGACAGAAGTGACGCATTTACAAAACCACCCCCAAAAGAGTCCGTGGCAAACAGAGCAGCGAGGACATGAGTGAGTTTTTTCGTTTCAGGATCCAGTGGTACCTTTGTCCCTGGCCTAACAGGATCCTGAAGTTTGATGAACAGGTATGGAATTATTGAAACTGACATGATGATCGCGCTTACTTCGAATATAAGATGAAAATCTCTCTCAGAGCCGAAGAACAGAAAAAGTGCTCCTGCCATATTCCCGAAATATGCCATGAAATTGTAGAATGCGAAGGCCCTATTTTTCTCTCTTTGATCGGAGAATGAAACACCAATGGCATACTGCTCTATGGGGTGATTTGGGGTCATATCCTTACCGGAGAGAGATATACCCCCCACGATAATGGCTATCAGGAACGCTATCAGGTTCTGCCAGATTAGAACAATTATGATCACGGCGGTGAAAACGAAAGAGTATAGGATAACAGTTTTTCTCGCGTTTATCTTGACTCTGGGGTAGAAATAGATGGCGGCCGTTGATGCAGACATGCTCAGAAATAGGACAACGCCTGTCTGGACGTAGTTAAGGTGTAAATGAATTAGGAAGTACGGAGACGACACAGAAAGAAGCATCAACACAAATGATCGCAAGAATCTGCTGATCGACAGTGCAGAAGTGATCCGCCAATCCATTGTGGAGTATACCGTACGCATTCTTAAAATTTTGAACTGAGAAACCTCAGGATCAATAGGAAAGTGTGATAAGCTCATTCATAATGCACTGATGGTACAAGATGGCCGACGAACTCCGTGTTGCCATATTTACGGACAGTTTCAGACCTGCGGTGGATGGTGTGACAGTATACATAGAGAACATTGCGCGGGAACTTTCAAGAAGAGGTATAGAGGTTACGGTAGTCACGTCAACGGGAAGAAAGTATGAGGAGATAAACACAGATGGCTATAGAACAATCGGTGTTAAGGGAATAAAATTTCCACCGTATCCACAGTACAGGATCGCCACCATGTTTTTCAAAGCAAACAAGAAGCTCTTGAACGAGGGCTACAACATAATACACACACAAACGCCCTTCACTGTGGGATTTGCCGGTTTTCTCATGTCACGGCACATCGAGTCCAGACTGATATCAACATTTCACAGTATGGTGTTTGACGAGACTGTCATATCATCATACTCACGATCCAACACCATTCTCTCGGAATTACTGTCAAAAACAATAAAACGGTATCTGAAATGGTATTATGAAAAACACGAGTTCGTAATTTCTCCATCAGAATACATTGCGGAGAAATTGCGTTCAATTGGTGTCGATAGAATAAAGGTAATAAACAACGGAATCAATATCACACAATTTCTGACAGACATAAACAAGGAGGAGGCAAGAAGGAGGCTTGGAATCCCTGAAGATTCGGAGATCGTGCTCTATCTCGGAAGGATCGGTCGTGAGAAAGACCTTGAATCGATGATTGACTCATTCCCCTACCTCAAGAGAAGGGGAGTGAGAATGATAATAGCCGGTGGAGGACCTCATCTGGACTTTTATAAGCAATATGCCCTAAGCAGGGGAATAAATGGAGTTGAATTTCCAGGTTTTGTTTCTGAGGAACAGAAGATCCTATATTACAGAAGTGCCGATTTGTTCTGCAACCCCTCTGATTATGAGGTTCAGAGTACGGTTGACGTTGAGGCGATGGCATCTGGTACTCCCATACTCGTTCCCGACAACTCCTCTCAGGTGGAACTGGTAAAACCGGGGATTAGTGGAGAGATTTTCTCTCTTGGAAATCCACGATCACTTGCAGAGAGAGCCATAGAAATGCTGGACAACATAGACAGATACACACCCAGGAAAATTGCCAGCAACTTCTCTGTTGAACATCATGTGGATAGGCTCATCGAGGCATACAGATCCGGCGCAGGAGCCTGATTCACCGATTCTTCTGTGTTATTTTCTTCAGTATTAGAGAACCAACAGCAACATCCTCAAGCCCTATTCCCATAGACTTAAAAATCGTTCTCTTGAATTTTTGATATCTCTCCGGTTTCGCGACAACCGAGGAAAAATCCACTATGTTCCCACCCCCATATCTCTGATACTCTATTATTTCTCCAGATTCCCTCAGGCTCTGCTCGCTACTCTCGGCAACAACGAGGTCAGCGCGGATCAGAGTGTCTATTCCCACCTCTTTCCTATTGGGAAGATTCCCACCTGCAAGATTCAGGTGAAATTCATCAGGAAGAAATTCCTCCCGGAAAAGGGGATTTGAGGACGTGGTGATGGTTGTAATAACGTCTGCGTCTTCAACACAGGATCTTACATCGTAAACCGGGATGATTTCAGTATCAAGGACATCTTTGAATTTATCAGCGAATTTTTTTGAGTTTTCCGGAGTGCGGGAGAACACTTTAACTGTTTCAAGCTTAAACAGCTCATTCATGGCAAGTAACTGTGTCTCAGCCTGGAATCCGGTCCCTATGAGGCCAAAGCTCACGTTTTTCTTTCCAGTTATAAGCTTTGAGGCAAGGGCCGTAATAGCGCCTGTCCTGAGTTGGCCGAGTTTGTTTGCCTCTATAACTGCCTTAATACTGTACGATCTGATGTCAAAAAGCAGGACAACGAAATGAGCGCCGTCCTTACCTGCTATGTATGTCTTCAGACCCGCCAACCCTTCATCCAAGAGAATTGCAGGCATGGTGTTTAGTACCTTACCTCCGAGGAATAGTCTATCTCGCATGGAGTAAGCAGCTTTTCCCTTCGAATATTCCAGAAACGCAGAATGAACCGATTCGATAACCTCGGCCATCGATATAAGATCATTAACATCATCCTCTGTGATGTATATCATAATCGTTCATACTCAAGAGGTAATTTACTTTTTTCGCAAAAAGATTAAACTTAAAACACAATGATGTTGTGTTATGAACAAACCTAATGTGGATAAGAATGCCCTGTTGAGGTTTATAGATGCCAATAGGGCATACAGCATTGAGTGGAGAGGAGATGATGTAGTAGTCAGGTTCAGTCCAAACACTCCAGAGCAGATGTCTCACGCCCCCCTAGGAGAACCAGTGGAGCACCTGATGTATGGAAAGGAATATGATGGCAGGATTTACTTTTTTACCTTTGTTACGAGAAGTTCTCTGGGAGAGACCAAAACAGAGCTTGAGGATGAGGATGACCCTGTTATGCTCTGGCTCAAGTATATCTGATCACAGAAAAGGACCGAGCAGGAGGGGTAGCAGAACCGTAGCTTCTCCAATGATATTCACAAACTCGGCATCGGCTTTCACCTTATTCCACGAGATTGCCTCTTCGAGTTTTGCCCCTGAGAGAGAACCATCGAATTCCTGAGCGGTTGTTAGATAAACAGCGTAATCGAGCCCATCCCTGAATTGATTCCACCATATGGTGTGATGCTTTGAAATACCACCTCCGATCATGAGGGCTCCACTCTTCTTCGCATTGAAGATAATGTCTGAGATTCTGTGTTCATCTTCAAGTATGTTTATGATGAAATCCCTTTTCCTCTCATAATAGGACCATAACTGGGCACCGAATGAACCATCCGTGATGCCCGGTACGAATATAGGTACATCATTAAGAGCAGCATTGTACAATATGGAAGATTCATCTCCCAGATGTTTACCAACTGTTTTGATAATGTCAGCCGGGGCCGGATTTTTTACATCTCTGTACATCTCGTCAAGAATAGGTTGAACGAATTTCTCTATGGCAGGACCGTAGTTCTCCTCTGGAACCATTACGTTCCCGAGCCTGCTGATGTGAAGGCTGGCAAGTTCTCTATCATCGTATTCAAAGATTCCGCAGTAGTAGTTGGCAACGCTTCTGGCTATATCATGATCTAGAGTTCCGGCGGTGGTTATGATAACATCAACCAATTTTTTCTTCAAAAGTTCGTTGATAATGCCTCTGAGCCCTGTGGATACAATATCTGCAGGGAATGATAGAAATCTTGTGACGTCCTTGTTGAAAATCTTTTTGAGTATTGTGTGTGCCTGCCAGAGCTTGGGTGCTGTGAACCCACCTGAGTATTTAAACTTCTGAATGAGATCAGAAAGGGTCGTATCCTTATCGATTGAGATATCCCTAACAGTATCCTGCAAAATATCCTCTCTATTCATCTTTACCGAACAGAATAATCTCATCGTTAATATTGATTTGTCACTTGAAAAATTCTTCAGCAGAGAAAAAAGGTGGCGCAAAAATGGGGAAAAAGATCCAGGCGATATGCCAGATGATAATTCAGATAAGTTTCAGAGGAAATGCTCGCCAAAAAATCTGTTAGAGAATCATCTTGCCGATTTGGCGATTCTCTCAATCTCCTCTTTCTTGCTCACTGCATAGGAGTCAGCACTGTTCTTGGACGCGTTGATTATCTCTTCAGCGAGACAAACCTCTATGGGTTTTTTATTCTTAAAAGATGATTTTGTTGCTCCGAGGGCTATGTTTCTGAGGGCTATATCAAGCCTCCTGGATGGTGAAACGTCAACAGCCTTAGGAACCGCAATACCCCCATATCTCAATCGCGTTACTTCCTCTCTCGGAGATGCATTCTCTATAGAATTGATGAGTGCCTGAATGGGATTCTGTTTTGTTCTTTTCTCCACAATATCAAAAGCGTCCTTAAGAATGCTGTAGGCGGAGTACTTCTTGCCCGTCCACTTCTCGGTTCGCATCAACTTGTTTATGAGCCTTTCAACGGTATTCATATTCGCCTTGCCTGCGAAATAGTTGGAAAAACGGCCCCCGGTGTGGAGATTTAAGGCAGAAGTCAGGTTTATGTATTTTGCCAGACTCTGATCGTGGATGATCACATCATTTACAGAGTACTTTCCCATCAATTTGAGCTCCATCATCTCACCGCCTTCTCCTTTTTACCCTTCACCATCTCTTTGAGAGAAACGTTGTTGACCTTTATTACCTTATACCTGACTCCCGGAATATCACCTTTACTTCGCCCCATTCTTCCCCCGATACCTTCGACCACAACCTCGTCGTGTTCATCGATGTAATTTATGGCACCATCACCGGGAGCAAAAGCCGTTATCTGCCTTCCGTTTTTAATGAGCTGAACCTTAACACATTTCCTTATCGCTGAATTCGGTTGCTTAGCTTCTATACCGGTCTTCTCGATTACAATACCCTTGGCCTGAGGAGCTCCCTCCAGGGGATCACTTCTCTTCTTAAGCTGCAACACTCTCCTTTTGTAGTACCGATCGGACCATCTGAACCTGCTGCGATCGTTGCTCAACTTTGATCCTGCATTCTCTCCATTAGCCAATATACCACCTTGGTTTACCGTGATTGCTTCTCACCAATAGTATCATCCTTTTTTAATTTATGGTATCCGTATCAAGGTATGGCGAGTGAGGTGAGGCTACATTTGAAGAATCAACTCCTATCCTGCTAAAATTGTGTTTTTTTCTCAAATATTATATTCTCTGTGCATTGAAAGATTATGGAATGCACCAGTATGTCGATCCTTCCAATATAAGTGAATAGCAGAAAAAGGTTGGGACTGAGAGGGATTCTTTGTTTTGGATTAGGTCCTCTCCGCCGCTCAATGGAGCTAACCCGATCCTATCCAAATATTCATATCTCTTCCGGCGATGAATATGGGAGGGAATATGCTTACTAAATCCACAGGTGGAACTGTTGTAATAGCTCACAGAGGCGGAGGCGATCTTTTTCCAGAAAATACCGTTGAGGCTTTTATCAAGTCCCAGGAACTCGGAGTGGACGCAGCTGAATGTGATGTCCAAACCACAAGGGATGGAAAACTGGTTGTTATCCACGATCCCGATCTAATGAGAACAGCAGGTGTGGAGAAGAAAGTGGAGGATCTTACGCTCGATGAAATCAGGAAGATCAGGTTGAAGGATGGGAGTCGGATCCCAACCCTTGAGGAGGTGTTTGAATCAGTAAAAATATCACTTGTAGTCGAACTCAAAAGTGAGTTGACCATTAGAGCTCTTTCAGAATTGTTTAGAAACAATCCTCAATATATCCAGAGAAGTGCCGTTATTTCATTCTTCCACGGTGCGGTTAAAATCATGAGTGAACTCTACCCAGAACTCATGACAGGTGTGCTTCTTGCTGGCTTCCCAGTGGATCCGGGTTGTTTAACCAAAGCAGCCTCTTCCAAAATCCTGGCTCTTAACTACGAGGGGCTTACACGAGAGTATGTTGATCTATGCCATAGAAAGGGGATTGCTGTTTCGGTATGGACCCCCAACGGGGAAACCGAGATACGTAAAATGATCGATATAGGTGTTGACTCCATTGCAACGGACAGACCGGATATCGCCCTGAAGTTGCTGGGTAGATAACAGATGTGCCTTAATTTTTAGATCTTCAGCGAACAGAGGTCAGCTCTTCAAGCGATTTTCCCTTCGTCTCTATACCAAGAATCAGGGTAATGATGAGCCCTGTTAACGATAGCAGCGAAAGCATAAATATTCCAGATGCCAAGCCAAAGGATGTTGTGACCGCAGAAAATATGAATATACCTGTCACTGCGCCGATCCTGCTGATTGTGGTTCCAAAGCCCTGCGCGGTGGCCCTTATGTTTGTTGGATAAAGTTCCTGTGGATAGATTGAATTGGTGATTCCTGGACCGAACTCCTGACTTATCTCAAAGATTATGAATAGAACGATAATGAACAGGATGCTTGGGATGTAAGCTATGACAAGTGCTGCAACCAGAAGAGTTACGAACATGCCCGCGAAACCGATTATGGTCACCGTCTTTCTACCAAGTTTGTCTATGACCATAAACGTAAAAATAGCACCGATGATTGCTATGGACGCTATGATGGAGGCCGATACGGATGCATTAGCAGGGGTGAGACCCAAATCTTCAAGCACACTTGGTCCCTGCAGTGCTATAACAAGTGTTATTGCATCAAGAATAAACCAGAAAAAAGAAATGAATATTGTTGATCTTATATATCTTCTGCTGAACAGATCCCTGAATGTGACGTTTTTCGTGCGTAGTGGAATTTGGATGGATCCATCACCAACAACCTTTTTGAGGGAAATCTTAGCTTCGCTTGTTTTTCCCTTCTCGACGAGCCATCTGGGAGATTCTGGAATTGATGATCTGAGGACCAGAACAATTATGGCAGGTATTACCCCAAGAAGGAACATGTACCTCCATGCTGCGATTCCGAGAGGTGAGAGAAAATACCCAGCAGCATAGGATACTGCAGCACCGACGAACCAGGATAGACCACTGATGGTCAGAAGCTTTCCTCTGTGTTTTACAGGGGAATATTCGGATATGATGGTTGGGCTGATTGCATAGTCTGCTCCTATGGCCACTCCAAGAAGCAACCTGAAAATAAGCAGCTCGCCAAAGGATGTTGAGATCGCCGTGAGTATTGATAGAATAATGAAGAATAGCATATCCCAGAGATAGATGTATCTTCTGCCCTTTTTATCTGTTAGATATCCACCAATTATGCCTCCAAAAATCATTCCGATGAGGGTTGAACCAAGCAACAGTGATTCTTCGTTGGAGGAAAGGGAAAACTCGGTCGTTAGAAGAAGAACAGCAACGGAAACTATAGAAATATCATATCCATCTAGGAAGGACCCGCCTGATGACATAGCGGTGATTTTCAGATGAATCCCCTTGACACGGCTTTCATCAAGTGATTTAAACACCGAAATATAACGGGTATGTGCTAATAAAACCTTGTTTGGTTAAATAAGGCGAAATTTAAACTTATAAAGCATAGTAATTCCTCGGTGTATTCTGTGCAGTACTGATCATTTGATAGTGGATTGATTCCATCTATTAATCAAATCTGCTGGTTCCCGCGATTTATCTTATCGCAAATCGCCTATAGCGGTGATGGCTGAAGGATTCAATACAAAAGCTCATAACACGTAACTGTGCTGTATGATCTGAGAAAGGATCACCTGAGTATAGAATGTGAAGTGATGATAGGGAAGCTGCATATTTATGGCTTTATCCCTGTTTCATTGATCATACAATGGGTTACTTTGGAGCAAACCTTAATACAGCAAAAAAATCTAGAGATTATGCTGACATCCCACTTTTACCAGAAGTGTGTGGAATTGATTCAGAAGAATGTGAGCTTTGTTGTTGCAACGGTGGTTAAGACAGAAGGTTCCACACTCGCGAAGGTCGGTTTTCGGGCTATTCTTTCGCAAGAGGGGAAGATTATTCACGGTACTCTTGGAGGTGGATGCCCTGAAGGTCTCTTGAGGAAAGCAGCAAAACGGGTACTGGAAGAAAACACCCCCAGAACATTTACGATACACCTTCTGGATGAGGAGGAGAGTATAAGGGAAATGAAAACTCCTCGTGGAGATTATGACCTGTATGCTGATAGTTTTTGTGGAGGCACAATGGATATATATCTGGAGCCATGTTGCAAGGATGTGCGGATAGTAGTGATAGTTGAAACGGAAGATGATTACCTGGGCGAGAAGCTGAAGGAGTTTTCCAGTATTCTGGGTATTCAAGCAGTAACGGTGAACTGGCGTATTCTTTCACTCCTGGAAAAACGGGAAAAGCCAACGATTTACAGGGATGATTTCGTTGTGATTCTGACGAGGGGAAGGGACGATGTGGAGATTCTCAATTATCTTAGCGCAATACGACCAAGGTACGTTGGTCTTCTTGCAAGTCATAAGAGATCGAAACGTGATTTTGGTACACTGAGGAAAATGGGTATCGATGAGAAATTCATAAAATCTGTTAGAACTCCAGTGGGAGTAAGCATCGGCGCCATAACTCCAGAAGAAATAGCATTGAGTATCGTTGCTGAGATAGTTCAAGAGATTAGGTCCAAGCGTTTGAACAAGGGAGGGGAAACGAATTCTCTTTAACAGGATCTGTTATCTCAAGATCGAAACCTCGTATTCCCTCTCAGGCATCCAATCGCACCTGACTATAAAAATAACACAGGATCTATAAAAAATTATTCTTAAGCGCAAATCGCCTTATTCATGCATTGGATAGATAAAAGAAAACTAGGCCTTAAAAGAAACATTTCATGTTGCCTTTGTATAAGCAGTAACATTGGCATAGGGGGTATTGGCTATGTACGAAATTATGCTTCCATCACTGGCTTGAAAATCAGTCCATCCACTTGTGTTGTAGAAGGTAATCGTAACGGAATAAGCTGCACCACTACCTGGCTTTTCATTTGTCACAATCATGGTCTGAAGGTTTCCACTGGTATAAACCACCAGCACGAATGATGTGGCAAGGTTTACGACAGAATCCGCAAAACCGGCCATATCGGCTATGAGACCGATTTCATCAAGAATTGAGGCAGTGGCTCCTCCAGGGAACGCTGACGCAGCTGCTCCCATAATTGCCACTATCAATCCGAGTGAGGCGATACCCAATGCTATCGCACCCTCGTCTTGGATTGTTTGCGTTAGACCGTTAAAGTTTGTTGTCTGGTAAAGATAAAAATAGCTATCAGTCACAGTGGCTCCAGCAGAGACATTCATGCCATATACTGGTGTTGCAAACTTGTTTGAAAATGCCGCTGCAACAGCCCTGAACCATTCGGCATTAAAAGTAGAATTTCCGTATGTTGTACCGGGTGATGCCTGTTGTTTTAGTGCAGGGACAAACTCAGATACTATTGAATCAGCAGTGCTATATTGAACCTTAAGGTTTGAAACATGAGCAGTACCATCAAGTTCACGAACCTGACAGTTATCGTAGTAACTGAAGAAGTATTCAGTTCCAAAAGACCATGTAACCGTTGTGTTTGGGAGGAAGACTCCTGCATACTGACCTCCATCAGCTTCCTCCCCGTATGCCCTGCTATGGAATACAAGATTTGGCGTTTTATACCCATTAGAGCTCGACAGAAAATTGGAATTTGTTGATGTAACTCCACCGAACTCGAGAGCGGCCTGGAAATTCGAGTCGGTCCACGTCATCATCACATGTTCGGTGTCGCCTTTGTGGTTGTTGGGTATCAAAGTTGCATTTAAAACCTGAATGGGAAACCATCCCGTGTATGTGACAGTTTTTGTCCATGATGTCTCAGTTTTGGAACACCCTCCTCCACCTGGAACTACGATGTGATCAGGGGAATGAGCGGATGATGCCTGCGTTTTGTTCACAGGTATGGTGGTGAACGGATGAACCAGATCTATGGTGAAGTTGTTGATGAATACCTTATCCATGAGGTTGGATGAGTAGGGATTGAATGCTATGTTGGCGTAGTGTTCATAGATATCTATGGTGGAACCTTTAATTGCTGTGTAGGTTACAATGAGGCTCATGGTGGGGTTGCCTTTCACTCTTCCGTGAAGGAAAGATTTCCATGCATTCAATGCCATGGAAAAGTTGTTGCCTGCAGGTATAACCTGATTCCACACTACCGGTGAGTTGAAGAGGTTAATGGTGGTACCATTGCCAGAAGATGGTACCCATATGGAGAGATCTGCAGATAGATTATTCTGGATGGGAAAGATGGAACTTCCATTGTTTCCATATGTAAGGAGTGATACATATGGTCCTGGAAGTTTCTTCTGTTTTACATTTCCTCCATGAGTTCCGGAGAATACGATAAAAAGAGAGGCTGAAAGGATAACAGCAGAGGCAATGATAGAGAAAATAACCCTTCTTCGGGAATGGGGATTTCCTTTCATACTCTTACATGCCATTATTATATATATATATCTCTGATCTGACGGGTGTGGGACACAATTCCAAGACCTGCCCATGTTGAACAGATTGTGCCACACGCCGGTGCAGAATAGTGCACTATCAATGCGGTCATCCCTTTTCTGTGCTATGTTCCATCCAAGCATCTTCCTGTCTGCTGCAAATCCTGATTCTGAGTTGCTTCTGAGATGGTACTGCTCCAGATAGTTCATGGTATCCTCAAGGAATTCCCTTATGGTGTTCTTCCATTTCTTCGATCCATTAAGGGTTGTATTCCTCTTCGGTATTATGAAGACCTTGGTATCTCCCAGCCTATCAACGTATGATGGTGCTGAGTAGTACCTATCCAGTCTTATTGAATCCATTTTCACATCCAGTGATGAAAAAAGATTCATCGCCCTGTCATAGGCTTCCTTTTCAGACTTCATGCTTGATCCCAATGCGATGTACATCCTTGTCCTCAGATCCATGAGGGCAAATGAATATGCGAAGAGACGCTTCTTATGACTCTTTCCATCCTTTTTGCCACCCCTGTCATCCTCCCCCGGATTCTCCTTTGCCCTGTCCTTCAGCCTCAGGGCGTGTGATTCATAGTTCCTCTTCACAGTCAGGGAATAACCTGTGCCATCACCTGTGGCATCCGATCTATCCAAACCCTTCCTATCCAGGATCAGGACATGGAGGTTGTGTATGGCGAGAATGACCTCTTCATCAGAATACAAACGTTCCACCGTCTTGTAGGATATGTCGATGCCGGAGATCATGGAGAAAAGTGAGAGCATGTTGCTGAACATGCGATTGGATTCTCCAACAAGCTGCTTGATCAGAAGCAGCTTGACCCTCTGTTCAAGTGTGATGGAGTGTGGATGACCAGGGCCGTGAATGATGTGGAGGGTGGAAACAGCCTCATGTATCAGTGGATCGAGGTCATTCATTGCTGTCCTTATCCGCTTCGAGAACTCCTGTTCATAGGTTCTCCAGCCCCTCTCCTTGCCTGGATGTTCTATCCTGTATCTCTTCTTCAGAATATCGTCAAGCTCATGCAGCTTGTCCCTGATGTCTTCATGGGTTATCCTGGACACGATCCAGTATGGATGGAAAGGTTAAATAGTTATCTATAGATATCCACCTGATAACGTTGAGGAAACTCGAACTTGAGAACGGAAAGCTTGTATTGTCTGAAGACGAGATAGAAGGATTCCTTGAGAGAACAGTAACACCAATAGGAATGTCCGGGAAGGCCGACATTCCCAGGAGATACATCGGGCGGAGGGTTTACGTAATAATTACGAAGAATGAAGGCACATTCAAGACAGAGAGAAAAAGGAAGAAAGAGGAATAGTGTCCCACACTCTAATCTGACAGTATCTTCGAGAATAAATATACACATCTCGAGATAATATTTCTCCTTTCCCATCTTTGTATCTTGTGTAATGTTTATAGCCAGGTGTGATTGAATATCTGATAGGGAATACGAGGTTTGGATCTTGAGGTGAAATATCCGCGTTGAGGAGCATGGTCGCCATAGGAGATTTAACCTGCATGAAATGAATTGTGGATGGCCACAGTTCAGGTAGGGAGGGGAAAAAGGGAGACGCTGCGGAATTTGTTCCACTACTGCATGATTTTCCCCTGCTTATATTCGCCGATCGGCAATCTTCTCCCAACGGGGAAGCCAATAGGTGCTTACAAACTGATCGTTCCCTCCCGGATGGAGCCAGGCAGAAAAGGGATAAAAGTACTATCAGTGGGAATAGATACTCATCAGAAGATGCATCAGATCGAGGTTCAGAACCATGATCGAAAGGACATGTGGAGAGGCCAGATCCAAAATGACGGGAAAAGCTTCAATGATCTTCTTCTATGAAAAAAGTTCCTTTGACACCCCACTTATCTTTTTCTACATTATTATTTTTATGGACACGAGGCGTTTCTTCTCCTTCTCTACCAGATCATCAGGATTCTTCATTTAGCCATATAATGTGTGTTTCAGGATCTCATTAACCTTTGATTCCCTTCTCCTGATCTTGTCTATGGCATCATTCATTTCTTCATGGAAGGAAAATGATCGAAGACTATTGCTGAATCCGGTAAATACTGTTCAGCACCGGATATGTATGATGGAGACATATCCATGGCTATGTGATCAATATTCTTTGAATCAAGGAAAGGATGCTTCATGATGAACTTTCCAGACACATCGGATTCCCTGCCTTCCTCTATGTGTATGACCCTACTGTTCCTCATGCTGTAAAGGAGAGTGACATACACATGATGTTTCTCCACCGGGAATTCATCTATTCCGATAACCTTCAGATCGGAAAGATCCTCCTGTTCTCCTGCTTCATAAACATAATGTTTGAGTATCCTCCACACTGGATCCTCATGTATCTGCACTATTCTTGCAACAGAGGATACGGGCATTCCCTGTGATAGCATTGTAACCATTGCCTCAAAGGATAATGTGAATCCTGATCCTTTCCTTGCCCATGGTACATCAACCACCTTTATTCCATGTTCTGGGCATATTATCCCCGGTTCCTTTGCATGGATGTAGGCCTTATACTGGAAGAAATTGAGTTATCTCCACTCCCTCTGTATTGTGTCATGAACTTTACATTCGGAAGATCATTCCGGGAACGGGAATCTTGATCCTGATCGGAAATCTATGTGAATATCTATTCTTCCTTTCGATTGATCAAAATCTACTGATGTGACGTACCTTGCGGAGCTGAAAGGTTAAGTACCATCCGGAACAGTTTCTTCTCATTCATAGGGGAAGAAATGTGAGGACTTATTTAAATTACCCACACGATCCTGAAGACATCTAATTAATATATGAGATAAAATTCAACATTATGTCCGTTGCGCTGCCTGAACTAGTCTCATCTTATGCAGAATTTATAGATTTTAGAAACCAAGTTAGAAATCACGGCACGATTGATTTGGGAAATCTAAAATGGTTAGGTTCCACTGGTGTTCTCCTACTTGCATATCTAAAAGATAAGTTTGGAAACAACATTGTTTCCGAAAGTACAAGCCAAGCAAAGAGTTACTTTGACCAGATGACGCGAGATCCAGCATGGTGGACTAAAGATACCAAACTGATCTTGAATAGGGGAAGATCATATATACCATTTTCAAAACTCCCAAAGAAAGAGGCACAGTTTAAGATTCTCACTAATAGCATAAGTGATTTAATTAAGTCCTATACACTTTTTGGCGGAAAAAATGCTCTTAAATATGTTCTCGGTGAAATTACCGATAACATCTACCAGCATTCTCATTTCAAAAATTCCTATATGATGTCCCAGGCCTATAAAACAAAGAGGTATGTTGAATTATCTTTCATTGATGATGGTATCTCTATACCCGGTAATTTCCAAAATCACAAAATCCCATTCAAAGGTGATTGGGATGCGATTTTTTTAGCAGTTAATGAAGGCAAATCAACGAAGGATGATAATGGTAGGGGAACGGGGCTTGGCAGTTCACTGCGGATATACTGCGAAGGAGCTCATGCAGAAGCAATGATCGTATCACGGAAAGGTCTCTATTACAGAAAGGCGCAGGAAGAGCCACGTTTGTATAGGCTCAATGATCAACAAAAATTTTCTGGTAGCCTGATAAGTATAAGAATTCCTATGGATACCAAGATTATCAACATTTATAACTTCCTTGAATGATTATATTCAAATACTATGCTGTCGATACTGAGGTAGGTTGAATAGATATGGAAGTGAAAGTTGTAAAGTTAATGGGCACACGGGATCTGACACTTAGATCATGGGCTGATGAACTATTCAACTATTTGGCTGAGATAGAAGATCGGGTTTTAATTCTCGATTTTCTTGATATAGAGTTCGTGAGTAGATCTTTTGCACATGAATATCTGAAGAAGAAACAATCCTTCGGTGCAAGTATCTTTGAAAAAAACCTGAATGAAAATGTTAAAAAGATGTTCGAGCTAGTATCTCGGGCTTCGAAGAAAAAGAATACAAATATTATTAGACCAGCTCCTGCACAAAATTTGTGAGTTGTCTTTAACAAATCTGCTTGTTTCTTATTGTAAGGAATTGACTTGACGCGAGCCATCACAGAACTGGAATATCATAATGTTAATATCATATACAGGGAGAGATACATGAAGAACATGCCAGAAGCGGTATTCCAGTTAATGGAGGTATTCTCATGGTAAGGAAATATTCAGTGGAGGAGAAGTTCCAGATAGTCATGGAGTCCTTTACAGACAATGTATCACAGTCCGATATATGAAGGAGGCATGGCATACATCCTGTTCCCCATTGGAAGAGAGGGAACAGTTCATCCAG